>CALYRQ010000011.1 GCA_945483375.1 uncultured Elusimicrobia bacterium | reverse complement strand
CAGCATGATGGCCCCGGTAATGCGCGGGCGCAAAATATCAAACAGCGACTGTTTGATACGGTCCGAAATCGGCTTTACCGGCAGATTTTTGGACACGGAAAAAATTTTCCGCCCGCGGGCGGTTCCGGCAATAATACGCATAAGAATCCTTTATTACAGTTGCGCGATGCCTTCTTTAATGGCGTAGCGCACGAGCTCGGCCTGTTTGTGGATGCCGAGCTTTTTCATAATGTTGTTGCGGTGCACGTGAATGGTGTTGAGCGACAAGTTAAACGTTTTGGCGATTTGCTTGCTGCTGTACCCCTCGGCGATGAGCTGCAACACTTCTTTTTCTTTGGGCGTAAGGCCCGTAGCGTCGCGCTTGCGCGAAGTGGTCTTGCCCAAGAATCCCTGCACGATATATTTGGAAACTTTACTGCACAGATAAAAGCGGCCGGCGGCCACTTCTTCCACCGCGTCGACGATTTCGTCCGCCGCGGATACTTTTACAATGTATCCTTTCGCGCCCGCTTTGAGCGATTTTTCCACCGATACCCGGTCGTCGTACATGCTGAGCATGACGACTTTGGTGTCCGGATTGTTTTTTACCATCCGCTCCACGGCTTCAATCCCGTTGAGCACGGGCATGGAAATATCCACCACGTAAACGTCGGCGGGATTTTTTTGGGCATATTCCACCAAGTCTTTTCCGTTGGAAACTTCGGCCACGATTTCCAAATCTTTGCCCAAGGTTTCCAACACGGCGCGGACGCCGTTTCTTACGATGGCATGGTCGTCCGCCAATACGATTTTTTTCTTCATGTTTATTCTTTCCCCCCATAAACTACACTCGGACAGCGCACCTCAATACGGGTGCCCTTGCCGGGCGCGCTTTTAATGGTAATCGTTCCGCCCAAAAGTTCCACGCTGTCCTTCATGGCCAAAAGACCCACGTGGCGGATGGAACGCTGTTTGGAAGGCTTAAAGCCTACCCCATCATCTTCTACCGCCAGCCGGACTTCTCCGTCCTCGCGCTCCAACAGCACGTAAATGTGTTTGGCCTTTGCGTGCTTCACGATGTTGTTAAGCGCTTCCTGCACAATGCGGTAGAGCAAAATTTTTACACTGTCCGATACGCCGCTCCCCCCCGTAACGGGTTTATAGTCAAACGTATACGGAATATGGATAAACGAGCTGATGTTTTCCAGCATGTCGCGCACGGCGCCGCCCAACGCTCCGTCGTTTTCCAAGCTCGGCGGACGCAGGGACACTACGATATTTTTTACGCGCTCAATGCTTTCTTTAATTTGTCCGTCCAGCTTGGCGATATCCAAAAGCGCCTGCTTTTGGTCGCCTTTTTTTACGCTGGCTTTTACAATGCCCAAGAGAGCGGGCAAAATAACGGCGGTGGAACCGATTTCGTCATGCAACGCTTTGGAAATGGCCTTTTTTTCCATCTCGCGCGCGGCGAGCAAAATCTGGGAAAACGTACGCGGAGAGGACCAGTCTTTCAGCAGTTCTCCGTGCACTTCGCCCCAGTCCGAAATATCCCGCACCAACGCGAGCACGCGTTTTATGCTGCCTTTGGGTCCGCCCAAAGGAATAAAAGTGGTTTGGTAATACAGGCGTTTGTGGTTTTTTTCGATGCTCCATTCATAATGATGAACACCGTCTTTAAGCGCGGCTTCCAAAGCCTGCATATACACTTCACGGCCGCCCTCCAAATCGGCTTCGGACAAATTTCCCGACACGTTGCTAAGCGTCGTAACCACCAGCGTTTTGGGATTCACAAGTGCCACCACGTCATAACCTTCTATGCCGTGTTGTTTAATGCGGGCAAAGCGGTCCGAATCCGTTTTGCGCGGGCAAACGTCCTGGCCCACGCAAGGACAATATTCCCGAGCGTTGCAGCCGTCGCAAGCGGACGGCGTTTTTGCCGTTTTCTGTTTTCTTACCATAATAAACCCCTTACTGCACTATCTTATTATTTTACTATAGTTTATACCCGTTTTACTATTGCAAAAGGGTAAGAAATCTCCCCCGCCGTTCCGGCTTCGGTATTTTTGATATAATTTAGGAATATGGTCCGGAAACTAAAAAAAATCGTAACCTCCAAACCTTTTATTTTCTCCGCACTGGCGGGGCTGTTTGTATTTATTATTTTATGCGCCGTATTTATGCGATATATCTTTTCCGGCCTGCCCCCGGTGTACGAAATGGAAGAATACACGCCGTCCCTCACTACCAAAGTTTTTGACCGCAACAATACTTTAATACACGAATTTTCCATCGAAAAACGCAGCATGGTCCCTCTCGAGGACATTCCGGTAGACCTTCAAAACGCCGTGGTGGCTATGGAAGACCGCGATTTTTTCAAACACGCCGGTTTTTCCATCCGCGGCATTATCCGCGCGCTTTTGTATGACTTAATCAGCGGACGCGCCAAACAGGGCGCTTCCACGCTTACCCAACAGCTTTCGCGCGGCGTGTTTTTAACGCAGGAGAAAAAACTCATCCGCAAAATCCGCGAAATTATTTTGGCCATCCAAATTGAACACCAATTCAGCAAACCCGAAATTTTACAGCTTTATTTAAACGAAATTTACCTGGGCAGCGGCGCATACGGCGTAAAAGCGGCCGCAAAAAAATACTTTGACAAAGAACTTTCCGAATTAACCACCGGCGAGGCCGCCCTCATCGTAGGGCTTATCCCCGCCCCGGGCCGTTATAATCCGTTTGCCAACCCGCAGCTCGCGCGCCAGCGGCGTAACCTGGTGCTGGACGTAATGCACCAGCAGAACTATATTTCCAAAGAAGAACTTGAAAAAGCCAAAGCCGAACCACTGCCCGAAAAACAACCCGCGCCGGAAGACAAACCGGGCCAATACTTTATTGAGCACATCCGCCGCGTGCTGGAACCCAAATACGGCATGGACGTATTGTGGAAAGCGGGCCTTAACATTTACACCACCATTGACATTGAACACCAGGCCCTGGCCGAAAAGGTGATGAACCAAAAACTCCAGGAATACGACGAACAGGTAGCCAAAGGACTGGGCATTGAAATCGACCCGAACGATACCGAAGCCGAAGCGCAGACCGAAACGGACAAAGAAGAAGCCTCCGCCAAAGACCCCAAGGCGGACTATCCCCGCCTGCAGGGTGCGTTTATGGTGCGCGACGTAAAAACCGGGGCCGTGCGCGTCATGGTGGGCGGACGCGGTTTTGACGAAAGCAAATTCAACCGCGCCACACAGGCCAAACGCCAGCCGGGTTCTTCTTTCAAACCCTATGTTTGGATGGCCGCTTTGCAAAAAGGCTACACGCCGGCCACGCTGGTGAAAGATTTGCCCACCATGTTCTATTACGACGGCCGCAACTGGCGTACGTTCGACGAAAATTCCGATCTTTATTCGCTCGACCTGGCCAAACAAAATTTCATCGCCAGCAAAGAATTTAACGTCTGGGTGCCGCAGAACTACGGAGGACGCAACGAAGGGTGGATTACGCTTAGAAAAGCGCTTGAAAAATCCAAGAACCTGGTGGCCGTCAACTTGATTGACGCGGTAGGCGTACCCAGTGTAGTGCGCGTTGCGCGCAAGGCGGGCATTACCGCCGCACTGCCCCGCGTGCCCGCACTCGCGCTCGGAGTAAGCGTAGTGCAAATGGACGAACATTTGGCCGCCTTATCCACGTTTGCCAACGGCGGGATTCATACGGACAACTATTATATTGAACGCGTGGAAGACGCCAACGGACGCATTTTGGAACAGCATATACCCATTGAATCGGCCGAATTTTCGCCGCAAAATTCTTACCTGTTAATCAATATGATGAAAGGCGTTACCCAGCGCGGAAGCGGCGCGTATGTCGCGCGGCTGGGGCGCAACATCGCGGGCAAAACGGGCACCACCCAAAGCCACCGCGACATGTGGTTTGTGGGCATGACGCCGCGCACCGCGGCCGCCGCCTGGATGGGCTACGACGACGATGCGTCCCACGAAAACGGCGCGCGCTTTACCGGCAGCACCACCGCCCGCTGGTGGACGGAAATCATGCAGGAAATTTTGAAAGACGAACCGAACGACGACTTTACCGTGCCGGAAGGTATTTCGTTTGCGTATGTGAACCCCATCACGGGCAAACTGGCAATGCCCACCGAACGGAATAAATTTTTAGAAGCGTTCATCACCGGAACGGAACCCCAGAGTTTTTAACCGGGTTCCGCCCGGAATAAAAAACGCTCCGGGCCTATGAACAACAAAGAAGCAACCCCCGTTCAACTTTTCTGCGGCCTGCCCAACGGCGCCGCAAAGGCGTACTTCGTTTGCCAAAATTACCTTAAAAACCACCAAAATATCCTGTTTGTCACCGATAAAGACGTGGACGATTTTGCCGAAGCGGCGCAGGAATTTGCGCCGCAAAACGCCGCAGTTTCTCTGTTTCCGGAAACGGACACGGGCCGTTTGGCCGCGCTGTACCAACTGCTTACGGCCCCGGCCGAGGCCCGCCTTACCTGCGCCTATTACGATGCTTTATCCGCCCCTCTGCCGGACCCGGATGAATTTTTAAACCGCACATTTACCGTAAAACGCGGCGACACCTTACGCCGCCAGGAACTTTTGGATAAACTGGAAGCCGCCGGATATACGCGCGAAGAATACGCCGAAACGCCCGGCCAATACGCCGCGCGCGGGAGCGTGGTGGACGTGTTTTTCCCCCTGCGCCCGGAACCGTTACGCTTGTATTTTGCGGGTAACCGGGTGGATCTTATCAGCGCGTTTGACTTAGATACGCAAAATACCAAAGAACACGCGGACGAAGCCGTCATCATCCCGCTGTTTTTTGAACAGACGCCCGCCGTGCTGACCGATTTTTTAACCGACTGCTCTTTTATTTTCGACGAGCCAGACCCGGATTTCACGCCGGAAAATTATTCCGCCGCGGCCGTTATCCGCGCGCTTCCAAGTGCGGACGCACGCGACTGCGGCTTTAAATCCAACATTCCTTTTAACGCCAACATGGAACTGGTGGAGCGGGAAATTTCCTCTCTGCAAAAACAGGGACTTGCGGTAAACCTCTGCTGTTTAAACCGCGGGGAACTGGACCGCATGACGGAACTGGCGGCCGATTACCCGCATTTTAAAACGGCGCGCTTTCGCATTTCGCCGCTGACGCAGGGCTTCTACAGCCCGCACGATAAAATTGCGTTCATCACCACCAACGAAATTTTGAACCGCCGTTTCAACGCGGCCAAAGTCGTCAAACATTTTGACGTGGAGGGCGCCAAACGCGTACGTTTTAAAGAACTACAGGCGGGCGATTACGTCGTCCACCAGGAACACGGCATCGGCCGCTACCTGGGGCTCCAGGTAATGGACCCGGACGACAATCCCACCGACTGCCTGATTATTGAATACCGCCGCGGCAGCCGTCTGTACGTACCCATGTACGATTTTAAAAAAGTGCAAAAATACATCGGCGCGGGCGGCAAGAAACCGGCTTTGTCCGTGCTGGGCGGAATCACGTGGAAAGAAGTTAAAAAACGCGTGAAAGAAGAAGCGCAAAAAACCGCGAAAGAAATTTTAAAGCTCGAAGCCCTGCGCCAAGCCACCCCCGCGCCCGAAGTGCCGGGCGACGCGCGCATTGAACAGGAATTTGCCGACTCTTTCCCTTATACGCTCACCGCCGGGCAGGAACAAGCCATCCGCGAAACGTTGCACGATTTGGACCTGCCAAAGCCCATGGACCGCGTGCTGGTGGGCGACGTGGGATTCGGAAAAACGGAAGTCGCCATGCGCGCCGCGCTGCGGGTGGCGTTATCGGGCAAGCAAGTCATGGTGCTGGTGCCCACCACCATTTTGGCCGCCCAGCATTACAAAACGTTTTCCAAACGCATGGCGGGTTTTCCCGTCAACATACGCATGCTGTGCCGCTTTCAGACCGCCAAAGAACAGCGCAAAGTAATAGAAGAACTTAAAAACGGCGTGTGCGATATCATTATCGGCACGCATCGTTTAATGAGCCAAGATATCGCATTTAAAGATTTGGGACTCGTAATTATTGACGAAGAACACCGCTTCGGCGTGAAACAGAAAGAAAAAATCCGCGCCAAAAGTTCCGGCGTCCACTCTTTGATGTTAAGCGCCACGCCCATTCCGCGCACCTTAAACCAATCGCTTTCTTCCCTGCGCGATATTTCGCTTATCGACACGCCGCCCCGCGGCCGCACGCCGATAAAAACCGTCGTCACCGCGTGGAATAACGATCTTGCCGCCGCGGCCATTACGCAGGAACTCGCGCGCGGGGGCCAAATTTACTATGTGTACAACAGCGTGCAAAGCATGGAGTCGCGCTATTTATTCCTAAAAAAACTCGTTCCGCAGGCGCGTATTTGTATGGCGCACGGGCAAATGGACGAAAAGGAACTGGAACAAACGCTGTGGGATTTTAACGCCGGGAAATACGATATTTTATTGGCCTCCACCATCATCGAATCCGGTATCGACATCACCAACGCCAATACGCTGATTGTGGAAAACGCCCACAATTTCGGGCTCGCGCAGCTCTACCAACTGCGCGGACGTATCGGCCGCGGCGACCAAAAGGCGTTCTGCTATTTGTTCCACCCGGACTGGCTGTTTAAAAAATCCGAACAGACCGAAGACAACTTTGCCGACCTGGCCGCCGTCTACTGGAAACCCAAAGAGGAAAAAGACCCTACCGAAGAAGCCAAACAGCGTTTGGCCGCGCTCATGGAATTTGGCGACCTCGGGAGCGGCTTCCGCCTGGCCCTGCGCGATATGGAAATCCGCGGCGCGGGCGAACTGTTGGGCGTAAAACAGCATGGCTACGTAAACGAGGTGGGCCTCAGCCTGTATTGCGATTTGGTATCGGCCGAAGTAAAAAAACTGCGCGGAGAACGGCCGGAAACAAAGGCGCGCGCCACCGTCAGCCTCCCCCTCTCCGCTTACATTCCGCCCGACTACCTGCCTGACGAAGCAGAACGCTTAAAATACTATAAAGAACTCATGGGTGCGGACGAACCCAAAACGCGGCAGATTTTAACGCGCCTAGCCGATTTGTGCGGGCCCGTTCCGCAGGAAATTTTAAATCTAACCCTTCTGTTTTCGCTTTCCGCACGCGCGGGCAGGCTGGAAATTTACCACATGGACTGGATAGACGGCAACCTAGAGCTGTTGTTCACGCGCCGGTTCAAAATGCCGCCCAACATGCCCGCCGAACTTTTTAACCGCTTCGGGGCGGAAAATTTGGAATTTATCAAATCCAAAAACGGCGACGGCCTGCATATTACGCCCCCCGCCGGCAAAGACCCGGCCGCCTTCGCGGTGGAAACGCTGGCGTTTTTCGATCGGCTCACCGCGGCGGAAAAATGATATAGTATATGCATATGAAAAAGGGTTTTATCATTTTCTTACTTATGCTGGCCGCCTGGGGCTGTACCAAGCCGCAAACCGAAGAAACGACGGCGCCGGAAGTAGCGGTCCGCGTCGGCGTCGTCGCCGTATCGCAGGAAGAAGTAGAAGAGCGGCTGCGCCTCTTATCAGCCGAAGACCGCAAATTCGCCCAAACCCCTATGGGCCGCCAGAACCTGCTGAACATCATCGCCCGGGAAAAACTAATCGCGCTGGCCGCCAAAGAAGAAAAACTGGACGAAAGCGACGTTTACCTTGCCTTAATGGAAGACAAACGCGCCCAGCTGGACGAAATTTACGAAGAATACGCCGCCCAAACCCTGGAACAGATGTGGTACGACAAATTAAAAGAAAACGGGCAACTGGAAGTAACAGATAAAGAAATTGACGATTACTATAAAAAATATCCGTATGAAATGACCGTGCGCCAAATTATTTTAGACAACGCCCAAACGGCTGACCAGGTGCTGAGAACCTTAAAAGCCTCGCCGTCCAAGTGGAACACGATGGCCAAACAGTACAGCGTGGCGCCGGAAGTTATCCGCAGCGACAAATTTTCCTTCATGCCCGGGGAATTTATCCCCGCGCTGGAAGTGATTGCCGCCACGTCCGCAAACGGCAGCGTACAGGGGTTCATCAAAACCCCGCAAGGATTTCATATAATAATGAAGACGGGTGAAAAACGCCTCTCGCGCAAAGAAGCCGAGCCGCGCATCCGCACCGTTTTGGAAAATAAAAAACTCGACGCCGTTTTAGAAGCGTTGCAGAATAAATACGAGGTCGTAATTTATGATAAAAATGAATAAACTGTTTTTAGCCGCCGCCGTTGCGTTTGGTTGCGTAAACGCCTACTCCGCTAAGATTGACTCCTCCGTCGCCACTGTCAACGGCCGCCCCGTGTTGGCCTCCGAGTACGACAACTACCTCCAGGGCGTTATTGCAGAGTACCAGGCCGCCGCGCCCCAAATCTTGCAACAGCCCCACGCCAAAGACATTCTGGGCAGCGAAGTGCTTAAAGAGCTGATTTCCAAAGAGCTCCTGTACCAGGCCGCCGAAGAAGAAAAAGTGCAGGTGAAAGACTCTGAAGTGGACGCGGGGATTAACGAAATCAAAACGCGTTTTATCGTCGATGAACTCACCGGCAAAGAAGACCCCAAAGGCGCCGACAAACGCTTTAACGAAGCCCTCAAAAAACAGGGCATGACGCTCAAACGCTACAAAGAAAAAATCAAAAAAGACGTGGCCGTGCGCAAACTGATGGAAACGAAACTGAAAGAAAACGTCACCCCCGTGGAAGAAGCGGACGCCAAAGCCCTGTACGCCAACGTGGAAGCGGTAATGAAAAACAATACCAAAAAAATCAAAGCGCTTGAAAAAGAAGACCCCATGAAACTTAAAGAAGCGCAGCTGATTGCCGCCAAACTTAAACAACTTACAGCCGAACAAGTGCGCATCGGACACATCTTTTTGGCCGCCCCCAAAGACATGAGCGCCGAAGACGTAAAGAAAAAAGAAGAACTTGCCAACCAAATTAAAAAAGAAATCGACAACGGCCTGGACTTTTCCTCCGCCGTGCGCAAATACACCGAAGAAAAAAACGCGTTGGCCTCCGGCGGCGACATGATTTTAATCAAAGGCGTCGCCCCGAAAGAAATCGACGCACAGGCGTTTACCCTCGCCGTCGGCAAAGTAAGCAAACCCATTAAAAGCGAAGTTGGGTTCCACATCATCAAAGTAAAAGAAAAACGGGCCGAAAAATCTATTTCCTACGAAGACATCTCCCGCGACTTGGCCCAATACCTCGCCCAACAGCGCGTACAGCTGGCCATGGCCCAGTATATTGAGCAGCTCTACAACAAAGCGGACGTGAAAATTACCCTTACGTTCGAATCGGACGAGCAGCCCGCAGAATCCGCCGCCGAAGCCAAAACCGACGCCAAAAAAACGGATACCGCAGCCACGGACACGAAGAAAAAATAAACCAAAACAAGGATAAACACAAAGTTTGTTCATTAGCAACGCCGGCAGGAAAACTCCCACTTTTCTTTGCCGGATTTAACGGACAAATTATGAAACCTCTTGTATTTATATCAACCGGCGACCCCCTGGGGGTCGGGCCGGAAGTAACTGTTAAGGCTTTGAAAAACCCTCTCGTCCAGCAAGCATGCCACCCGGTTCTTTTCGGAGAACCGTGTTCTCTTGCGCGCGCCGGATTTACCGACCGCCTGGGCCGCTTAATTAATATGGAAGCGTGTGAATGTTTGCAGGACGCAAAACCGGGCCCCACCCCGGCGGGAGGACTGATTTCTTTTAAAGCCCTGGAACTGGCGTGCCAAATGGCCGGACAAACCGGTTGCTCGTTGGTTACCGCTCCCATCTCCAAGCAGAGCTGGGCCATGGCAGGAATTCCCTATACCGGGCATACCGAATTTCTGCGCGAGAAAGCCGGAAAAAACGGCCTCATGATGTTTGTCAGCGGCCGTTTGCGCTGTGCACTCGTTACGGAACATTTTGCCATTAAAGACGTAGCTTCCCTGCTTACCAAACACCGCGTTTTCCACGCCGCGCGGGAATTTCTCGCCGCTTTGGAAAAATTGGGCCTCAAAAATCCGCAAATCGCCTTGTGCGCGCTCAATCCGCACGCGGGCGACAACGGCAAGTTTGGTTCGGAAGAACAAACGTGTTTAGCGCCCGTCGTCCGCATGTTAAACCGCAAGAACGTGTGCGCCCACGGTCCGTTCCCGGCCGACAGCCTGTGGCTGGCTCACGCGCGCGGGCGGTATGACGGCATACTTTGCATGTACCACGACCAAGCGCTCCTGCCGCTTAAAATCGCCGCCAAAGAGCCCATCGTACACGTAACGGCGGGCCTAAAATTCACCCGCACGTCCCCCACGCACGGGACGGCGTTTGATATTGCGGGAAAGAACCAGGCGGACGAATCCAGCATGATTTCGGCCATTTTGTTCGCCGCCGAACGCAGTAAACGGCCGCAGATATAAAAGAAAGAACCCCGCCGTTTGGCGGGGTTTTTTAACGTTTTAAACGGGATAACATAAATATCCGTCTTCGGGGCAATTTTCCACATTCGGGCTGAAACTTTTACATAATTTATTGCCCGCTTCGCTGCCCTCGTGGGCTACACAATAGAGTTTGTCCCGGACAACATAAAACATGATATACCAGTTTTTGCCCCATTCCCGGCGGTTATACATGGCTTGGATGTGCGCCAGAGAGGAATTATTCATTTCATGCATGGTGATGTCGAAATCTTTTATAACGGCGCTGGACCCTACGGGATTTCCGGGTAAATCAATATCCAGCTCGTCAAATCCGGCGGCATATTTGCCGTTAGCCATATAATATACTTTTTGGGCTGTTACCAAACTGTTCACCAAAACCATCCCCTGCGTGGCACGGGATTTTTCTACCGCCTTTGTATACTGCGGCAGCGCCACCGATGATAAAATACCAATGATTAAAACGACCACCAACAATTCTATAAGCGTAAAACCTTTCATTTTTGTTTCCCCTATCAAAAAAGTCATCCTGATAGGTTTCTGCGCCGAATCTACCGCTTTTAATGAAATAAAACACAAAAGGGACATCCCGCACAGAAACACTACGGGATGTCCCCAGTTTATCAAAAAAAAAAAAACGAATCAAGGCCTTCCAGGCCGCGGAGATTG
>CALYRQ010000010.1 GCA_945483375.1 uncultured Elusimicrobia bacterium | reverse complement strand
GACAGATATCGCGCTTGTCCGCTGCGGAACGGATTTTGTAGACGGGTTAAGGCCTGGCCAAACAACAAAGACAAATAAGCGGGAGATTCCCGGCTGCTACTCCCGGAAATGACGGCAAATAGAAAATGCCGTACAAAGCAGAATAACACTGTAGCAGATTGCCTGATTTGTTAAACTCGCCTTAGATTATGCAGGCTAGTCAGCACCCTGCGGGCCGCCACTCGGCGTGGCTGTAGCCACGTCAAGGCCGAGAGACACACAAGTAGCCGTGCCAACCCCTTATCTTGCCTGTGCGCCGCTTTGACCTTTGCAGGCGAGGTTTTATTTCTTTTGCGCAGGGTTTGCTATCGCAAGCACAAGCAAAAAAATAAAACATTAGCCCAAAGGATCAGCGGCCCGCTGGGTTTGGCTTTCCAGCCACCCAGAACGGTGTTATAAAAACTTGACGGTGGTTACACCGCCTGCGTTTTTACGCCTTGTCTGTGTGGCTGGCAAACACAAACGCACGGAGCATTATAAGGGGTTGGCACGGCTTAGAATTTAGCAAATTGTTGGCCCTAATAAGCAACGAAACGCAAAGAAAATTTCTTTGCGTTTCGTGCGTATTACAAAAGTTAACAACAGCCGTTATTTCACTGCGTCAAAGCCCGCTTGGAGCGCTTTTTTGTTCAGCTCCAACATCTCAGGTTTCGCGCGTTTATACACTTTCTTCATGGCGTCGGCCACGCTCTCTAACGTCACCGCGCCCGTCAGCTTAATAAACGCACCCAAAGCCACCAAGTTGGCAATGCGGTCCATCCCCAGCCCTTCGGCAATTTGGTTGCACGGCACGCACACGACCTTAATATCCGTACGCGTCGGGCGGGAATTAATCAGCGAACTGTTAATAATCATCAGGCCGCCTTTTTTGAGGAGCGGCTCAAATTTAGGCAGCGACGGTTCGTTCATAATGATCACCGTATCAGGAGAAGACACTATCGGCGTATATACTTCGCCGTCCGTTACCACTACCGAGCAGTTGGCCGTACCGCCGCGCATTTCGGGGCCGTAGGAAGGAAGCCAGCTGGCGTTCTTTTTATCTTCCACGCCCGCCTGCGCGAGCAAAATACCCGCGGAAATAACACCCTGTCCGCCGAAACCGGCGATTCTGATACCTTGGTACATTAGTTGGCCCCCTCGTCTTTAAATACACCCAGCGGATATTGCGGCATCATTTTGGTGCGTACAAATTCCAGGGCCTGGGGCACGCTGGCGTGCCAGTTGGTCGGGCATTGAGATAAAACTTCCACCATGGAAAACCCTACGCCTTTTACCTGGTTTTCAAACGCTTTTTTAATGGCTTTTTTGGCTTTCATTACGTTTTGGGGCGTATCTACAGCCACGCGTTCCAAGTATTTCGAACCGGTAATCTGCGCGAGCATTTCGCACATGTTAATCGGCCAGCCCTGCAGTTTCGGGTCGCGCCCTTTGGGGGCGGTGGTAGCCACCTGGCCGACGAGCGTGGTCGGGGCCATTTGGCCGCCGGTCATCCCGTAAATGGCGTTATTGATAAAAATGACGGTGATGTTTTCGCTGCGGACGGCGGCGTGTACGATTTCAGCCATACCGATGGAAGCCAAATCGCCGTCGCCCTGGTACGAAAACACGATGGCGCTGGGTTTGCAACGTTTAATGCCCGTGGCGATGGCCGGGCCGCGGCCGTGCGCGCCCTGCACCGTATCGCAGGTAAAGTAATCATCGGCGAATACCGCACAACCCACCGGGGCCACGCCGATAACGCGGTCCGCGATGTTCAGTTCGTCAAACGCTTCGCCCATTAAGCGGTGCACAATCCCATGGCCGCAACCAGGGCAGTAGTGCATGGGCTTATCGGTCATGCTCTGCGGTTTTTTAGCGAGAATAGTCATAAATTAGTTGCCTCCTTTCAGGTCGCCCTGCATGCCGATAGACGTATCGCGCTTGCAGTCGTAGGAGAATCCTTCGGCGTGTTCCTGGATATCGAACAGGCCTTCTTTGCCGCCGTTCAAACAAGAGCGCACGGCGGTGAGAATTGTGTTTCCGTCCGGCTGGCCACCGGCGGGGTAGGCGTTCAAACAGACGGGCGTTTTACCGTTGACCGCCAGTTTTACATCCTGCACCAGCTGGCCGAGGCTCTGCTCTACGCACAGCACGGCTTTGGCTTTGGAAGCCAGTTCTTCCAAACGTTTGGACGGAAACGGCCACAGCGTAATCGGGCGGAACAAACCGACTTTCAAGCCTTCTTCTTTGGCTTTGTTGACGGCCTCCAAGCACGCGCGGGAGGACAACCCGTACGCCACCAAAAGGACGTCGCAGTCTTCGGCGTTGCGCTCTTCCCAACGGGCTTCGGTCTTTTCGATTAAACCGTAGCGTTTGGAGCGTTCCACCACGTCGGCGATTAAATTGTCGCCCTTGTAGGAAAACACTTTGCTTTTGGCGCGGCCGTTTTTATGGATATCCACAGCCCAGTCGAATTTACCCAGTTTGTTGGGGTCAATCGGGTCGAAATTAAAAGACATGCTTTCCATCATCTGGCCCAAAATGCCGTCGGCCAAAATCATACAGGGCATGCGGTACTTTTCGGCCAGTTCAAAACCGAGTTTGGGGAAATTGCCCAGCTCTTCCACCGAGTTCGGCGCCAGCACGATGACGTGATAGTCCCCGTTGCCGCCGCCGCGCGTGGCCTGAAAATAATCGCCCTGCGCGCCCGCAATACTGCCAAGGCCGGGTCCGCCGCGCATGACGTTAACGATTAAACACGGCAAATCCGCACTGGCCAAATAGGTGATACCTTCCTGCTTTAAGCTGATACCCGGGGAGGAGGACGAAGTCATACTGCGCGTACCGGTGGACGCGGCGCCGTAAACCATGTTGATGGCGGCCACTTCGCTTTCAGCCTGCACAAACGCGCCCCCGTTGTCGGCCATATAGGCGGACATATATTCCGGCACTTCGTTCTGCGGCGTGATGGGATAACCGGCAAAAAAACGGGCCCCGGCGCGGATGGCACCTTCGGCCAGAGCTTCGTTGCCTTTTCTTAATGTTTTTTCGGTCATATATAAAAATCCTTAAAATCGTTATTCTTTAATCACCGTGATGGCGACGTCGGGGCACATCATGTAGCACATGGTGCAGCCGATACAGTTTTCGGGGTGTTCCATTACAGCGGGGAAATATCCTTTTTTGCTGATGGTTTTGGATTTGCCCAGGCATTTCTTCGGGCATGCGCTGACGCACAAATAGCAAGCCTTGCATCTGTTGGCGTCTACTTCAATTCTTGGCATAATTCTCCTATCGGGTCCGGGGACAAAAACCGGTAAACCCATACATAAAGTATATGTCTTTTGCGGGCGGGTACGCAATAAAAAATAGTACATACCGCTCCGGCGGGAACAAACGCAAAAAAATTTTGTTGCCCGCATGAAATAAATTTGATATTATATGTAGGTAATGCCGAGGTAGCTCAGTGGTAGAGCACTGGTCTGAAAAACCAGGTGTCGACAGTTCGATCCTGTCCCTCGGCATTTCGTTTTGCCTTTTTTACAAGAGAAAAACACCCCGGGAGCAAAATCCCGGGGCGTTTTAAAATACTCTCTTTGAAACAGCCATCTTAATGGGCATTTTCAGCCATGAAGTCTTTTGCAGACTGATACATTTTCCCGTTTACATCGCGTACACTCCAAGAATAGCCGTTCCATACAATATCCACAGAGTTTTTAGCAGAACCCAATGTGTTGACAGTATTCTCCAGCCCTTGATACGCTTTGGCGGCGTCTTGCATATAACCCATCAAGTGGTTGGTCCACAAATCCCACTCTGCATCTTTCGGTTTTGCTTCTGCCTGACACGCCACATACAAATCCGGATAAGGCGTGTCTTTCGCACCGGGCAGGAAAGTGTGTTTAGACAAAACAGCGCCGACAGGAGCATCTTTCAACAGAATCGGCGTTGTAGCCGTCTGATCCAAAAACACGGGCGTTTCGGAAACAGGAGTCTGCGGAAAATGAACCATAAAGTAGCGCCCGCTCGAATTCAAAACAAAACCTAATTCCTTCAGTTTTTTTACCTGGTCAAGAACAAGGCCGTCATAGAAATCAAAAAAGGGCGCTTCTCCGTCAACAGAAAATGCCAAACGATCCTCTTCCAAAACATAAACGCGGAATCCGGAATCAATAGCTTCCAACGCCTCCTTTGAGTACAACCAATGTTCTCCGTCTTCCGAAAAGACACGGTCCTCCCCTCCGGTAGGAAGTTTAACCTCCCGTAAAACCACGCCATGTTCATGCGTCTGCTTCTGGAACTCCGCCCAAGTCGGCTTCTGCAAATTGGCCGCGTCTAACATTTTGATCTCGCTAATAGTAGGAATCTTTCCGTTGAATAAAGATTGGGCCACTTGTTGAGGAACCTTAAAACCGGAGACCGGAACCGTTACACGCGCGGCAACAGCGTGCCCCGGAACGGAAATTTTTGGAGGCTTAATACGTACCGGAACTTTAGTTTTAGCAACGCCCTTCACTATCATCTTCCCGGTTTGCGCAAATGACGGAACACTAATCAAGATAAAAGCGGCTAATGAAACAATTACCTTTTTCATAGTATTTCTCCTGTGTACAAGTATACCTGATAATTATAGTATATACCCGTTTACAAAAAAATCAACAAAAACATAAAGAACGGACAAATGCTTTACGTTCTTTATGAGTAAAACGTCCGTTGCAAGCCGTCTTTATTTATCGCACCTGCACCAAAGCAAAGTGCAAATACTCCGTTTCCGGCATGCCAATCAGCACCGGGTGGTCTTTGGCCTGGCCGCGCAGTTCTACGAGCACGGCTTCGCGCCCGGCTTTGCTGACGCCCTGGCGGATAATATCCACAAACAGTTCGCGCGACACATGGTGCGAACAGGTGGAAAACGCCAAGTACCCACCGGATTTCAAGCCTTCCAAGGCCATTTTGACGAGCTTTACATACAGCCCCACCGCCTGCGGCAGCGCCTTGCGGCTTTTGACAAAAGCGGGCGGGTCCAACAGAACGATATCGGGCTGGTCGGGCAATTCGCCTTTTTTCATGGCGGACAAGAGGCGTTCCGCATCGTCGCGGTGAAAGACGGCCACGTCGGCCACGCCGTTAAGTTCCGCATTTCTCTTAGCATACTCCACCGCCGCGGCGGAAGAATCGCAGCCCCACACCTGGCTCGCTCCCGCCAAAGCGGCGGTCAGGCCGAAAGAACCGATGTAAGAATACAAATCAAGCACCAGTTTTTCTTTGAAGTAGGGTTTTAAAAATTCGCGGTTTTCGCGCTGGTCGAAATAGAAGCCGGTTTTTTGGCCGCCGCGCAGGGGGACCAGGTATTTTACGCCGTTTTCTTCGATTTCCACTTCATCCGGCACATCGCCGATGATTTCGGGCGTGCTGGTCAGCCCTTCCAGCGCGCGGAACGCACTGTCGTTTTTATAATAAATGCCTTTGGGCTTAAAAATCTTTTGAACGGCTTTGGTAATTTCGGGTTTTAATTTTTCCATGCCCGCGGTCAGCACGTCGATAACAAGCACGTCGCCGTAGCGGTCAATCACCAGGCCCGGCATATGGTCGGCTTCACCGTAGCACATGCGGCCGTATTTGCGCACGCCGATTTCTTTGCGGCGGGTGTAGGCTTCATCCAAATTTTCGAACACAAAATCTTCCGGCAGATCGCCCTCGCCTTTTCAAATAAGGCGCACGGCGATTAAGCTACGCGGATTGAAGCAGCCAATGCCAACCTGTTTGCCTTCGTGGTTTACCACGCGCACCAGGGTTCCGGGTTCAATGGAGGTGTCAAGTCCGTCGATTTCGTTGGAAAACACCCACCAGTGCCCCGCCTGTAAACGTCTTTCTTCTTTAGCTTTTAATTTAATTTCCGTCATAAAATTTATTTGTTCAATTCTTCCACTTCCGTGAACGGAATTTTGGCCGCGCAGAGCGGGCATTCCTTGGAGGAAAAAGTCTGCATCGGGTATGACAGCAGCGCGCGAAGCGGCACGGTTAACGGGAGATAACCCATGGAACGGTCCACAATTACGCCCACGCCGATAACGTTCCCGCCCAGTTTGCCCACAAGTTCGATGGCTTTGTTAATCTTGCGGCCGGAAACGGCGACGTCGTCCACTATCAGGACGTTTTCGCCTTCTTTAATGTTAAAGCTGTGTTTTAAAATCATTTGGCCGTTATCGTCTTTGGAGGCGAAAATGGCGCGCACGCCGCGCACGCGGGCCACTTCCTGCGCCAAAATGGAATCGGACGGCGTAAGCGCCATCACCACATCGACCGGCTTGGCGAACTTTTCCGACAGCGCGCTCGCAATCTTTTGGGCCAAATTGGGGTGCTGCATTAAGAGTGAAGTTTGAATATACGTCTGGCTGTGAAAGCCCGACGGCATTACAAAATGTCCTTCCAAAATAGCCCCGTGTTCTTGCAGGAGGCACAGCACGTCCATATTATTTCTTGGCATGAAAATCTCCTTGAATAAATTCCTGTCCCGTCTTAAAATCCGTTTCTAACCCTTTATCTTGGGCGGCGCGTACGGTTGCGCCCGTTTTTTTGGCGCGCAGCATTTCGAGCTTGGGCTTTAACATCGAAGACGATACCCGAAACGACAGCGCCGGGTTCCCCGACTCGTCCGTCAAGTTCTCCGCCAGCGCGCCGGAGCGCGACGTGTTGGAAAACATCGTCCCTATTATAATATCAAAATTTTCGCTTACCCAGTCAGTCCAGCCACTGACAACGGCGGAAATCGTCGGGCCCACCACATAGGCGTTATTAATCTGCATGCGGCCGCTGGCAAAATGGCCCGAGGCGGCCATTTCGGTAAACGGCACGTCTTTAAGCACCTGTCCCACTTTAAAACTTCCGGCGCGTTCCATACGGTGCATAATGATAAACGGCTGGAACGTTACGTTTAAGGCGCGCTGTTCTTCGGCCAGTTTTTCCATTTGGTGAATCACGCCGCCTTCCAAGCGGGCTTCCAGCGTGCCCGTCAGATTTTTCATACCGGCGCGCAGACCCGTAAAATCAAACTCGGCGTTAAAGCGGTTGCCGGAAAGCACCTGGCTGGAAAACGTATCGGCCGACAAGCTGCCCGCAAAATTGGGCATGAATCCGGGCAGGCGGTCCCTAAAATTACGCAACCAGGCGAGATCTCCTTCTACGGGCGCTTTAAATTTTACGCCGCGCGGAATAAGCGGAACGATGACGTCCACAAAATCGCGCACCACGCCGATAAAAGCCATCGGGTCCAAGTGTTTTAAATAAATGGCGGTGCGGATACGGCGACGCGGGCTTTTTAAATTGTTTACGGACAAGCTCATTTTAAACGGAATCCCGTTCAAATCCGTAGACGCAATATACGCATACAGATTGCCTTTGCGCCAGCTGGCGCTTAAATTCAGTTTATCGAAAACGGAGTCCGACACTGTCACTTTCCCGGTCGTGGTGGCGGCGTACAAGTCGGAAAAATCTTTTTTGGCCCGGAACTCGCCCGTTACGCCGGAAGCCTTAAAACCGTAAATATCGCCGGAAACGTCTTTCACTTGCGCGGTAAACAGCGTAAGCGCGTATTTGCCGTCCGCACGCATTACCTGGCCGTCTACGGACGCCTGGCCCGTCAGTTTGTATTTGCCGATGGGAGCGTAATACCGGTTTTTGCCTTCCAGATTAAAGAAGTTGGACGAAATTTTTAAATCCGCCGTATAAGCGGGGGACGAAAAATCCAGCGTGCCGCGCGCGTCCAGCTTCACATCGGCCGCCGAAACGCCCGCCTGGTTCAAACGCACCAAGCGGTAATTTTTATCCAGCATCCCTTTGGCCGTCACTTCGGCCTTGGGCACGGAAAAGTCTAACCCTTCCGTTTTGAACAGCGACAAATCTTTCGATTCAAACGCCGGCACGGAAATCCGCGCGTTAAAATACGGCGTGCGCAAGTTATCCAAATCAAGCAAAACAGAAAGCGGCTTTTGGAACAAAAACACCTGCGCGCGCAAACTGCGGACGGCAAATTCGTTCCAGTTAAAACCCGCAAAGTTCACATGGCCGGAACCTTTAATTTCCATGTCGGAAATGTTACCGTCCCACTTATTGCGCAGCACCATATCGGCCGTAAAGCGGGATAACTCGTCAAAACGCAGCCGTTCGAAATGCAAATTTAATTTATAGATGGCATGCGTCACGCCGGAGGCAAGGTCTTTATAGCTGATGACGCCGTCTTTAAGCGTCCAGTCTTCCACGCTGACGGCAAACGTTTTTCCCGTCAATTCGCTGACGTAAACGGACCGCTCCTTGGCGGTTTTAATCTGCGGGATGTTATACGTCCCGTCCGTGGCGCGCACCACGCTAAAGCGCGGCGCGTTTAAGGAAACCTCGTCAATCACCAATTTTTGTTCCAACAGAGGCAGGAGCTTAAAACGCAGCGTCACCGAGTCCGCCGCCAGAAGCGCCTGGCCGGGCGCGCCCTCGGTATCCACCACGGTAAAACCTTTCAGCTCCACCGTATTGATAAATTTAAGGTCCAAAGAGGAAATAGCGACGGGACGGTCCAGCCGTTTTTGCAGTTCGTCCGTAATAAGTTCGCTGATATGCTGGGCGTTGAATGTTTTTAGAAACACCAGCCACAGGGCCGAACAAATAAGAAGCAGCAGCATGACGGTAAACAGCACCGTGCGAAGCGTCAAAAAAAAGCACGATTTGATAAACCGCCACACCCACCAGAGGAAACTTCTCTTTTTCTTATTTTTCTTTGCCATAATTTACGCCGCGTTTACTATGTGGTCTACTATATAGTTTACTAAAATTCGCCATACGTTGACGGTCCCCCAAAACACGCGGCGGGCGGCCGCCCCGAGGGCCACCGTTTCCGGGAACAGCCCTTTGAGTAAAAGCGCCAGCACAATTAAGTTGCAAAGCACAATCATAATGACGGAAAACACCTTCCCGCCCGCCAGTTTTAAATCGGGCTGGTCGGCTTCAAAAAGCGTTTTGAACGTTTGGATAAAGTGGAAGGAAGTAAAAAAACCCGTTAAAAATAAAAAAATCTGGCGGTACGGCGTTAAATCTATAAACAAATCGCCGATGACGTACGTAAGCACCGTCAAAATCACGTATCCCGGCACAAAATACGGCGCCAATACCACAAACGCGTTACAACGGTCCATTTTTACGTAACCGCTTTCTTCGCCTACGGACACGTCTTTAATCCGGCACCCGCATAAAAGCGCGGCCACGGCGTGCGTCATTTCGTGCATAAAGACGTACGGGCGGGAAAAATTATAATACCCGTAATGAATCCCGGCGTAAATAAGCGCGCCCGTAATAAAACTGACGGCCGCACTGACATGCCCCAATACGGCCAGCAAAATGCGCCCCGTTTCCGCCAGCGTAAAAAACAAAGTGGGGAGCAGCACTAGCGCAAAAAGAAATTTAAAGAATTTCATCAAAATTTTTCCGTCCAGGCCGAGGTTTCGTATTGGGACGAGGACAGTTCCCGCGCTTTTTGAAGCCAGTCCGCAGCCGCGCGGGAAGGCCGCAAATCCACCGCCAAAAACGAGCGCACCGCTTCCGTAACGGCGTTTTTATAAGCGGGATTCGTCCGCGCGCCGGGCAACTGCAAAGAACCCTGGTACAACACGCACGAACCGAAACGCCGCAAGGCTCCCCCCAAAATTTTGTGTCCGTCTTCGGCCAGTAAATCGTTTTCCACCGGGTTTACAAAACACGCGCTGGCCGTGTGGTTTACGCTGGGCGCATAGGCGGAAGCGGGGAGCGTTTTATCAAACGTGCGGCCCTTTTCGCCTGCACGGGCCAGTTCGCCCAAAATACAAGCGTGAAACCGTTTGTAAATATCGGCCGGACGGCCTGCGGACGGGAACACAAGCGAAAAAGTTAAATCGTCCGTATGAAAGACAAGGCCTCCGCCCGTCGGGCGGCGCACGCACGGACCAACGAAATGCTGCGCCGCAAGCGCGCGGTCCACTTCGCTTAAAAACTGGGCGTAACCGAACGTGACGGCGGAGCCGTCCGTCCAGCGGTAAAACCGCAGGGTAACGGCGGACGGGCGCAGGCGGACGGTTTGTTCGTCAAACGCCATGTGTTCAAACACGTTCAAAGGCGGAGTGGAAACAAGCAAATTCATATTTTTAGCGGAAAAATCTATTTTAATGTGGCGAGATTCCGTACTACAGCCCTATGAAATGACGCCGCAACAAACAGGCTAACCTTGCGGTATATTGGCTGATTTCCCAAATTTGAGCCTAGTTTACACCATAAGTTTGACCGCAGCATAATGACAATTATGTAAGGTCAAAGTCGGTGCAAAATAGGCCAAATTTGGGAAATAGTTGCCCGTCAAAATTCACGGCTTACGAAAAAACGCCGTTATTCTCACCATTTTAAGTTCGGTTGACGTGCGGCCGACACCTCATCAATCCTCCCCACACACTGCCCGTGAGGCGCGCCTTTCACCGTGTCCGGCTCCGTCTGGATTTCGTTGTAAATGGCTTCCAGCGCGGAAATAAACGCGTCCAAACTTTGCTTGCTTTCGGTTTCCGTCGGCTCAATCATCATGGCTTCGGGCACGATAAGCGGGAAGTAAATGGTCGGCGCATAGAAACCGTAATCCAACAGCCGTTTGGCCACGTCGGACGTATGAACGCCGTTCATCTGGTGCGGGTCCATGTTTACCACACATTCGTGCATACACACGCGGTCGAAAAACGCGTTAAATTTGCCTTTTAAGCAAGCGCGGACGTAGTTGGCGTTGAGCACCGCGTTTTCGGCGATGCGTTTTAACGTTTCCCCGTCAAACTGGCGCAAATAGCAGTACCCGCGAAGCACTACAGCCATATTGCCGTAAAACGCTTTCATTTTGCCCAAACTTTGGGGCATTTCACCGGACAAAGTATACTTGCCGTCTTTCAGTTCCGCCATCGGTTTGGGCAGGAACGGAGCAACGTGCGCGGCCGCCCCCACCGGGCCGGAACCGGGTCCGCCGCCGCCGTGCGGAGCGGCGAACGTTTTGTGCAAGTTAAGGTGCATCACGTCCACGCCAAAGTCCGCCGGCTTGGCCAGGCCGATAAGCGCGTTAAAATTGGCTCCGTCCATATACAAAAGAGCCCCGGCCTTGTGAACCATGTCCGCAATTTCGCGGATGTCTTTTTCAAAAAGCCCCACCGTGTTGGGCACCGTCAGCATGACGGCGGCGGTACGTTCGGACAGCGCGTTTTGAAGCGTCTCTTTATCCACACAGCCGTCGGCGGCGGACTTAATGTTCACCACCGTGTAACCCGCCATGTTGGCCGTAGCCGGATTGGTGCCGTGCGCCGTATCGGGCACGATTACTTCGGTGCGGGCGAAATCTTTTTTTGCGTCGTGATATGCGCGGACGGTCAAAATGCCCGTCAGCTCCCCGTGCGCGCCTGCGGCGGGCTGAAGCGTAAACGCCGCAAGCCCCGTTACTTTTTTTAGGAGTTCCTGCATTTCGTACATTGCGTGAAGCGTCCCCTGCACCGCTTCTTCCGGCGCGAACGGGTGAGCCGCGGCAAACGGTTCCAAGGCGGACAGCGTATCGTATGCTTTGGGATTGTACTTCATCGTGCAGGAGCCGAGCGGATAAAACTCGCCGTCTAAACAATAGTTAAGCTGTGACAAACGCGTAAAGTGGCGCACCGTGTCGAACTCGCTCATTTCCGGCAAACGCGGTTCGTCCTTACGCAGGTAAGAAGCGGGCAGATAATCCGCCGCCGTTTTCTGCGTTTTGACAAATTGCACGCCGCGGCGGCCGGGGCGGGATTTTTCAATAGACAGCTCGTTATGTTTCAAAATTTCTTCCATATTAAATCCCCCTCAAAGCGGTCGCGTACGCTTGTA
>CALYRQ010000009.1 GCA_945483375.1 uncultured Elusimicrobia bacterium | reverse complement strand
GTTTGTATTTTGAAAGGCAGGTTAAGAGAAGTGAACATTGTTTTAATGGGCTGCCCGGGCGCCGGTAAAGGCACCCAGTCGGCCAAATTGCAGCAGAAGTTTGATTTGTACCACATCTCCACGGGGGATGTTCTCCGGGCGGAAATTGCTTCCGGCTCGGAACTCGGGAAAAAAATTGCCGCGATTATTAACGACGGTAACCTGGTGCCCGATGAACTGATGGTTTCCATGTTGGAAAAAATCGTCAGTGCGACGGATAAAGGCATCATTTTCGACGGTTTTCCGCGCACCGTTGCGCAGGCCGAAGCGTTGGACTCTATGATGAAACGCTTAAACCGCGAAATTACCGAAGTCGTGATGATTGATTTGCCGGAAAGCGAAGTCGTCAGCCGCATTTCTTCGCGCCGCCAGTGCAAAAAGTGCGGAGCGATTTTACACATAGATTTGAATGCGCCGCTGACTGCCTGTCCGGCGTGCGGCGGGGAGTTATATTCCCGCCCGGACGACACTCCCGAACGCGTGAAACACCGCTTGGAAGTGTACCACCACGATACGCTGCCGGTAAAGAACTATTACCAAAATAGCGGTAAATACGTGGAAGTAAACGGGAATCAAAGCCCGGAACAAGTTTTTGAGGACATTGCAAAAGTCCTTAAGAAGGTAAAATGATTGAAGTAAAAAACGAGCAAGAACTCCAAAAAATGCGTGCGGCCGGAAAAGTTACTGCGGCGGTTTTAAAACAAATGACCGAAATGGTACGCCCCGGCATCTCCACGCTGGAGTTGGACGCGGCCGCGGAAAAAACGATTCGCTCCTTCGGGGCGACGCCGCTTTTTCTGGGGTATTATGGGTTTCCGGGCAGCATTTGCGCTTCGGTAAACGAAGAAGTCGTGCACGGAATCCCAAAAAAAGATAGAATATTAAAGAGTGGTGATATTATCAGTATCGATACAGGGGCCCGCCTTGACGGCTTCTGTTCAGACGCCGCTGTCACCCTCGGCGTGGGAAAAGTTTCCGACGAAGCCCAAAGACTGATGGACGTAACCAAAAAGTCTTTATATAAGGCAATCGGGCAAGTCAAACCGGGCAAACGTCTTGGCGACGTGCAGCATGCGGTGGAAGCTTTCGCCATGCTCCATAACATGGGCGTCGTGCGCGATTATTGCGGGCACGGCATCGGGCGCAATATGCACGAGGAACCCAGCATTCCGAATTTCGGTACACCGGGAACCGGCCCCGTTTTAGAAGCGGGGATGGTGCTTGCGATTGAACCCATGCTTACTGCGGGAAGTTACAGAGTCAGGGAGCTGGAGGACGGCTGGACCGTTGTCACGCGTGACGGAAGTTACGCCGCGCATTTTGAACATACGGTGGCCGTAACGGCTAACGGCAGCGAAATTTTCACTGCCTTTGAATAAGCCGCCTGGCGCGTTTGAAGGATAAACGCGGCGGGTGTTTGTTCTGTGATTTAATCCGAACTCGGAGTCGTATGAGCGATAAAATCGAAATTGAAGGTAAAGTCCTGGAAGCGCTGCCCAACGCGATGTTTAAAATTGAAATACCGGGCGGCAAAGTAGTTCTGGGGCACATATCCGGCAAAATGAGAGTTCATCATATAAGAATTCTACCGGGCGATAAAGTAAGATTGGAACTTTCCCCTTACGATCTGACCCGCGGCAGAATAACTTATAGGGAGAAATAAATGAAAGTTAGAGCCAGTGTTAAAAAGATATGTCAAAAATGCAAAATCATTAAACGCAACGGCGTAGTACGCGTGGTTTGCGAAGTCGCGAAACACAAACAACGCCAAGGTTAATTTACAGGAGTTTTATAAGATATGGCTAGAGTCGCAGGTATTGATTTACCGAAAAATAAAAGAATAGATGTCGCGTTGGAATACATTTATGGCATCGGCAAGAAAAACGCGAAAGAAGTGCTTGCCAAATTGGAAGGCCAAATTGACCCCGCCACCCGCGTCAAAGATTTGACGGAACAGCAGGCCGGTCTTCTCAACACCCTTTTGCAGAAGGAATACAAAGTGGAAGGTGAACTTCGCCGCGAAGTGGCGCAGAACATTCACCGCGCCATTGAAATCGGTTCCTATAAAGGCCAGCGCCACCGCCGCAACCTGCCGGTCCGCGGTCAGCGCACCAAAACCAACAGCAGAACCCGCCGCGGCAGAAGAAAAACCGTGGGTTCCAAAACCAAATAAATTTTAGAAGGAATTTAACCATATGGCAGAAGAAAAAGTGACAACGGCCGCGCCGGCCCAAGCGCCCGCGGCGAAAGGCAAAAAGAAAAATTCGAAAGCGCCCGTTTTTGGCGTGGTGCACATTTACTGCTCGTTCAACAACACCATTGTAACGGTGTCGGACGACAAAGGCAACACGGTTGCTTGGTCCACCGCCGGTTCCCACGGCTTCAAAGGCACCAAAAAAAGCACCCCGTTCGCCGCGCAGATTACCAGCAACAAAGCGGCCGAAAAAGCCGTCGCCATGGGTATGCGTGAAGTGGCCGTAAAGGTCTGCGGACCCGGTCAGGGCCGCGAAACGGCCGTCAGAGCCGTACAGCAAGCCGGACTTACCGTGTCTTCCATTAAAGACATCACCCCCATCCCCCACAACGGATGCAGACCGCCCAAAGCCAGGAGAGTATAAGATTTATGTCTAGATATACAGGACCCAGCTGCAAAAAATGCAGAAAATTAGATTGCAAACTTTTCTTAAAAGGAACCAAGTGCTACACCAACTGCGTCATTGACAAGTTGGCTGCCGTCACCAAACGCGGCGGAAAAGTCAGAAAAGCCAAAGTGTCCGAATACGGCATTCGCTTGCAGGAAAAACAGAAAGCCAAATTGCAGTCCGGCATGTCTGAAATTCCGTTCCGCAATATGTTTGACGCTGCGGCCAAAGCCGAAGGTCAAACGGGTGAAAATTTCCTCCGGAAACTGGAAACCCGCTTGGATAATGTCGTGCGCCGACTCGGTTTTGCGGTGTCTTTGAAAGCGGCCCGCCAGATTGTTTTGCACGGATATGTAACGGTCAACGGTAAAGCCGTCAACGTTCCTTCTTACCAGCTGCGCATCGGCGACAAAGTAACCCTGGACAAAGCCTTGGCTGAAAACGTCCAAGTCAAACAGGGGCTTACCGAAGCCGAAAAACGCAACCAGCGGCCCAGCTTTTTGGAATACGACGCGGAGAAACTGACCGGCAAACTTTTAAGATGGCCCGACAGAGCGGAAATGTCCTACCCTGTCAACGAGCAGCTCATCGTCGAATACTATTCTAAATAGTTTTGGAGGCTTATAATGGCTTTTAACGAATTGGTCCTTCCCCAAAAGATTCAGTTGGAAGAAAAAACCGCGTCCGACTTTTACGGCAAATTTATTGCCGAACCGTACGAAAGCGGTTACGGCCACACGGTGGGCAACTCCTTGCGCCGGATTTTACTGTCCGGCATGGAAGGTGCCGCCGTTACCGCCGTCAGAATCGCAGGGGCCGTGCATGAATTCAGCACGGTGCCCAACGTCCGGGAAGACGTTATCAACATTTTGCTTAACCTGAAAAACCTGCGCGTAAAGATGGAAGGCAAAACCCGCGAATATCTGCAGCTCCATGCCGACAAACCCGGTGTGATTACGGCGGCGGATATTGAAGAAGTCGACGGTGTGGAAATTGTCAATAAAGACCTGGAACTGGCTACGCTTGAAGTGGGCGGCATCTTGGAAATGGAAATTGAAATTTCCCGCGGCAAGGGATATGGCCCGGCTGAAGAACAGGCCAAAACCCAGCGCCCGGCCGGATTTATCCCGGTGGACGCGCTGTTTTCCCCGATCGTAAAGGTTCACTATGACGTGGAACCCGCGCGCGTCGGCCAGAAAACGGACTACGACCGCTTGATTTTGGAAATCACCACCGACGGCACGCTGGCCCCCGCCCGCGCGTTGCATCGTGCGGCTGTTTTGCTCTCTAACTCTTTGCACATTTTCACGATTGAAGGCGAAGACGATTGCGTGGCCACCACCAGCGACGAAGCTGTGGAAGAACCCGTTTCTCCCGTGGAGGCCGTCCAGAACGCCGGCGCGAACTCTAAACAGGATGAACTGCTCAATCAGTCCATTGAGTTTATTGAGTTGTCTTCCCGCTCCATCAACTGCTTGAAGTCGGAGAAGGTCAACACGGTGCGCGATTTGGTAAAAATGACCGAAGAAGATTTGAAAATGATCAAAAACTTCGGTGCCAAATCGATGGATGAAATTAAAGAAAGACTTGCCGAGATGAATCTTTCCCTCGGTATGAAAATTTAAGGAGTAGTTTTAGAGTATGATTAAGAATACCGGATACAGAAAACTTGGCAAGACTGCGTCCCACCGCAAAGCCATGCTCAACAATATGGCCACCAGCATCATTCTTCACGAAGAAGTGAAGACCACGTTGCCCAAAGCCAAAGAAGTCAGACGCGTGGTGGAAGGACTCATCACCTTGGCCAAAGCCAATAACGAACGCGCCGCCAAAGATACTTTGAAAGACGCGGCTGCCGTTAAAAAATTATTTGAAGTGTTGGCCTCCCGTTACGCCAACCGCGCCGGCGGCTTCTGCCGCATTTACCGCGCGGGTGTGCGTCAGGGCGACAACGCCGAAGTGGCCATCGTTAAATTGGTGGACTAATATAGGGGACTAAAATGGTAATAGACTATCTCGGAGGCCTGTTTTCTTCGGACTTGGGTATGGACCTTGGCACGGCCAACTGTCTAATCTACGTCAAAGACAAAGGCATCGTCCTGCGCGAACCTTCCGTGGTCGCGGTGGAAAGAGAAACCGGCGAAGTCAAAGCCGTGGGGGCCAAGGCCAAACAAATGTTGGGCCGCACGCCCGCCAACATCGTGGCCGTGCGCCCGATGAAAAACGGCGTTATCGCGGATTTTGAAGTAACGCAGGAAATGATCCGTTACTTTATCCGCAAAGTACACAGCCGCAGCAGTCTGTTACGCCCCCGGATCGTTATCGGTATCCCTTCGGACATCACCGGCGTTGAACGCCGCGCGGTGGACGACGCCGCCCGTCAGGCCGGCGCCCGGGAAGTATATTTAATCGAAGAGCCCATGGCTTCGGCCATGGGCGCCGATTTGCCGATTGCGGAACCTCACGCCAGCATGATTGTGGACATCGGCGGCGGTACGACGGAAGTGGCCGTCATCTCGCTGGGCGGGATGGTAGTGGCCAAATCCATTGACGTGGCCGGCGACGAACTGACCGAATGTATCGTGCAGTATTTCCGCAAAAAATACAATCTGATTATCGGCGAAACAACCGCCGAGGAAGTAAAGATTAACCTGGGTTCCGTCTATCCCTTAAAAGAAGAAAAATCCATGGAAGTAAAAGGGCGCGACCAGACGCAAGGTCTGCCCCGCACGCTGACGGTTACTTCGGAAGAAATCCGCCAGGCGCTCATGGAGCCCGTGCGCCTTATTATTGACGTTATCAAAAGCACGCTGGAAGAAACTCCGCCCGAACTGGCCGCAGACCTTGTGGACAGAGGTCTTGTGGTGGCCGGCGGCGGCAGTCTTTTAAGAGGCATTACCGAACTTATCCGCAAAGAAACGGACATTCCCGTCCACCGCGCCGCGGACCCGCTCAGTTGCGTGGCCCTGGGTACGGGCAAGTTCTTGGAACAATTAAACGAAAAAGGATCCCGCTTCTTCGGTTCCCGCGGTAAATCTTACTAGCCTGGCTGCTGATTCTATTTGGCGGACACAGTTCTTGAAAAGGGACCGTGTCCGCTTTTTGTTTTTACGGTCCGCCCGGCTTCCAAAATAGCCTTGGGCGGACAGGGTTTGATTTTTCAGTCCGCTCCGTTTTGGCATGGGACGATTCCCGCGGAATATGCCGGAGCTTTCATTTTTCCGCGCCCGTTTATCGGTCTGCGGCGTATTTTACCGTATCATCCCGGGCCGAAAACCGGGTTTAAAACGATTTTAATTTTTATGCTGCCCAATAGAACCAAACAACATAAAAAACACGCTCCCGGCGCCAAAAGACGTTTCCTTTTGCCGGCTGTGTTTTTACTCCTTTCTTTTTTACTGATGATTTTACCGCTGGAAGGCTTTGTGTCTTCGGTGAAAGCGGTGTTATCGTATATTTTCATCCCGCAGGTGCGTTTAGCGCACGGAACGGCCAAATACGCGCAAAACGTGCACGAAACGGTGCGGGAATTGTTAGACGCCCACCGCGAAAACCGCGAACTCAAACAGCAAATCGAAATGACGAAACTGCTTTCTTCCCAGGCGGAAGCCATTTTGGACGAAAACGGCCGGCTGACGGAAATCTTGCGTTTGAATCCGGCGCGCCGTTGGAACGGCGTGTGGGCGAAGGTTGCGTATCGGGAACCCTCCCAGTGGAATGCGGTAACGATTGACAAGGGCTCTGCGGACGGCGTGCGCGAACGCAGTGCGGTGCTGTCTTTGGAGGACGGGCAGGAAGGCTTGGCCGGCGTGGTGACGGAGGTGACGGAGAATACGTCCAAAGTGCTTTTGGTGCGGGACGAAGATTTTACCGCCGCCGTGGCCTTGGAACGCGGTCGCGAAGAAGGCCTTTTGACGGGCAACGGTTTGCGTCCGGTGCGTTTAAAGTATATTCCGCTGTTAACGGACGTACGCAAAGGGGATAAAGTGTATACGTCGGCCGTAAGTGGCATTTTCCCGGCGGGGATTTTGGTAGGGAGCGTCAGCGGCGTGCGTAACGACGATAGTTTCCAAACCGCGCTGACGGTGGAAGTGGAGCCCCAGGTGCGCTCGGCGGCAGTGAAAGAGCTTTTTGTAATTACGGACGGGAGGAAAAAATAACCGTTTATGTGGGGACTGATTAAACTCGTTTTCTTGTTTTTATTGGCGACCGTGTGCCATTGGTGTTTGGCGACGGTATGTTCCGTTTGGGGGCTGAGCGTCAACGTGATGCTGGCGTTTGCCGTTGCGTTTTGCACCGTTTTAAAGCCGGCGTTTGGGTATCCTGCGGCGTTTTTATGCGGGCTCTTTTTGGATTTTTTCGGCACCAAATTATTCGGCAACAACGCTTTCACGTTTACCGTGGCGGCGTGTATTGTGTATGCGCTTGCGGAACGGTTTGATTTCGACGGTATCTTTCCGCAGATTTTTACCGTGTTCGGGCTGACATTTGTTGTGGGGTCATTAAACAGTTTGCTGCTTGTATGGTTTACGTCTTCTTCCATGTGGCCCGGGTTTTGGAGTCTTTTGGGCGGGTCGGCTTTGGGGGCGGTGTTGGCTCCCGCCGTATTTTGGACGGTGCGCCGCGTGTTGGGCAAGGGGGCCGTTTGCCGGCAGGCATAGGGTGAAAAATGGCCGTTACCAAGATTTTTTTTAACGCGCGTCTAAAGGTGATGATGGCGCTGGCCGCCGCGGCCGGGGCCGTCATTGCACTACGGTTGGTGGATATTCAAGTTTTGCGGCACAACGCGTATTTGCAGATGGCGGAACGCAACCGCACGCAGGTGCTGTATCAAACTGCCCCGCGCGGACGCGTGTTTACGGCCGACGGCGTAGCCGTCGCCTCCAACGAACCCGCTTTCAGCCTTTACTACCTGGGCGGCAATAAAGACCCGGAATACCTGGAACGTTTGGCGCATGATTTCGCGCCGCGTTTGCGGTTGCCTGCGCCTTTAATGCTGGAAAAACTCCAGCTGGGCGCCAAGAGCGGGAAAGCCACGCTGCTGGCCGAAAATTTATCCACCAAAAGCACCGTCGCCCTGCAGGAATTACAACTGTATTACCCCGGTATTTATCTGATTGAAGAAACCAAACGCAGCTATCCTTACGGCGGATTTGCGAGCCACCTGCTCGGCTATCTGGGAAGTATGGACGACCGCGCCTGGCGTACGCGCGATTTAAAGATGGGATACCGTTTAAACTCCAAACTGGGCAAAAACGGAATCGAAAAGAAGTTTGAAAAAGAGCTCAAAGGTAAGGACGGCGGCGTGTATTTGGAAGTGGACTACCGCGGCCGCGTCAAAAGTATTATTGAAGACAAAAAATGGGCCGCGGGGAGCGATGTCTATTTGACACTTAATTTTGCCGTGCAAAAAGCAGCCGAAGAAGGCCTTAAAACTTCCAAAACGGGCCGCGGCGCCGCCGTGGCGCTTGATACGCGCACGGGTGCGCTACTTGCGCTTGCCAGCGCGCCCGCGTTCGACCCGAATATCTTTGTTGCTTACAGCGATGAAGAAAACCCGAACCAGTCTAAAAAAATTAACGAATACAATTTAGCTGTCCAGGGTATTTATCCACCCGCATCTACGTTTAAAATCATTACTGCCGCCGCCGCGCTGGAAGACGGCCATTTGGACGTTGACCGTAAAATCAACTGCCCGGGTCATTACGACTCCGGCCCGCGTGTGTTTAAATGCTGGGGTACGCACGGCCCGGTGGATTTTTTTGACGGGATGAGTAACTCCTGCGACGTATATTTTTATACGGTGGCGTCGCAAATCGGCGCGGCCTCAATTGAACGCGTACAACGCCTGTTTATGTTCGGTCGCCAAACCGGGATTGACCTTCCGGGCGAAAAGGCGGGGAACCTCTACGGTCCCACGCGCCGCGCGCGCAACAAAACGTATTGGTTTATCGGGGACACGCTGAACCTTTCCATCGGGCAGGGAGAGTTACTCGTTACGCCGTTAAAAATGGCGCAGTTCGGCGCGGCGGTCGCCAGCCGCGGCAACGTATACCGCCCGTATTATGTAGATAAAATCGTCAGCAACCAAACGGGCAAAACAGAGCAGGTGGGCAAAACGGAGATTCTGCAAAAAGCCGATTTAAAGCCCGAAACGTACGATTTGCTTTTTAAAGCCTTAAAATATACCGTAGACAACGGCACCGCGCGCCGCGTCAAAATCAAAGGGCTCGATGTTTACGGCAAAACGGGTACAGCCCAAAATCCGCATGGGCCGGACCACGGTTGGTTTATGGCGTTTGCGGGCCTCCCGGGAGAGGAGCCGTCCATCGCAGTAGCCGTATTTGTGGAATTTGGCGAAGGCGGAAGCTCCGCCGCCGGCCCGATTGCGCGTTCCATGCTGGAAGCGTATTTCGGTTTGGGGGCTTATGCGCCCAAGCCGCGCGCGGCCGAAGATTATAAAGAACTTTTACCGGAGGAACATAGCCATGGCGGCGTTTAAAACCGTGTCCGCGTCCGGCCGCAGCCGGATGGATTATATTTTGCTGGGGGCGATGATTGGGCTCGTTATCATCGGCGCATTGTGTGTTATGTCGGCCGTGAACAGCTTTTCTTTAGCTAACGGCGTGGTACGCACGCATTTGGTGGCGCTGGTGTTGGGTTCGGCCGCGTTTGTGGCGGGGTGGAGTTTTAACTACCAAATTTATGACGAACAGTGGAAAGCCGTCTACGGGGTGATTCTGGCCCTGCTTGTGGGCGTACTGTTGTTCGGGTCATATCAGCGCGGATCGCGCTCGTGGTTTGTATTCCCGTTTTTTTCCATGCAGCCCTCGGAAATCTGCCGCGTCTGCACTATTTTGGTCGCCGCCGCGTTTTTAGACCGCCGCGGCCGCCGCATCCGGGACGCGTCCACGCTGTTTGGACTGGGTTGTTTGCTGGCGCCGGTGTTCGGACTTATTATGATGCAGCCGGACTTTTCTTCCGTGGTGGTAACGTTCCCCGCACTGTTGGTACTTTTGTATTGCACCGGGGTAAACGTGTTCTATTTGGGCTTAATCGGTCTTTTTGCGGGTGTGACGGGCTTTTTTACCATTACGTGGACGTATATCTACCTCCACCCCGAACTGGCCGATTATTGGCTGGTACACGCGTTTTACGAACTGGCGCACAATCCGTGGTATATGGCGGGCTTTTCGGCCTTGATTACGCTGGCGGGTTACGGCGCGTGGTGGTTTTTTAAACAGCTGCGTATTTTCCTGCCGTCATTTTATTTTGTGCTAGCCACGCTCGTGGTGCTGGCGGGGCTTTTCGGCGGGATTTTTGTGGATCACCAGATGAAACACCACCAACGAAAACGCATTGAAACGTTTTTGGCTCCCAAATCGGACCCGAAGGGTGCCGGCTACAACGTGCTTCAGGCGCAAATTGCCATGGGAGCCGGCGGAGTATTTGGCAAAGGGCTTTTTTCGGGCACGCAGTCCCGTCTGGGGTTCGTGCCGGAAAGACACACCGATTTCATTTTGGCCGTAGTGGGCGAAGAACTTGGGCTGTGGGGTACATTATCGGTGCTGGGATTATATTTGCTGATTTTATGGCGCATTATTGTGGTGGCGTACAGCTCGAGCGACCGTTACGGTTATCTGGTGTGCGCCGGGATTTTCGGTATGTTTTTTACGTATATGCTGGTGAACTTCGGCATGCTCATCGGCATTGTGCCGGTAGCGGGGATTCCGTTGCCGTTTATCTCGTACGGAGGGTCGAACCTGGTGGCGAGTTCGCTGGCGCTCGGGGTGGTGCAGTCCGTGTACGCGCGGCGCATTAAGGCATAAAAAAGTATGATAAACCTTCCAAAAATTTATAAAATGCGTATAGTGTTCCGCATCGTCAAAAAGACGGCGGAAACCAAGAACGTTTTTAACGCGGTAAGAAAGATGGTGCTCTCTTCGGGGCTGCCGTTTGAGCCGGCCAAAGTCAACGCAAACTGGCCGCGCCTTTCCTACGGCCCCGCGCCCGCGCTGGGACAGCGCGCCGAGAGAGAGTACTTAGACATTTATCTGCAAAACCGGGTTGCGGCGGACGAAGTCCGCGCGGCGCTTGCAAAGGCGGCCCCGAACGGGCTGGAAATCGTAAGCGTGCGGCGTGTGCCGTATCCGTTGCCTTCCGTGCAGAACCTGGCCGCCGCGGCCCGGTACCGGCTCCAGGGGGATTTTACGGCCCTTGAGAACGGGCGGAAGTTGGAAGATTTTGTACGTCAGGCGCGGGTGGAGGTGACCCGCCGGGCGGTAAACGGTCTTTCGTGCGTAACGGACGTAAAGCCGTTTATCGTGTCGGCAGAAACCGCCGCGCCGGACGAAGCGGTCCTGACGCTTGCCGGCGTGCAGGGCAAATGGGTCAAACCCGAATGGATTTTAGCCGCTTGGCTGGGACTGGAAGTTCCGGCCGAAGAGGAAGCGTTTGCGGTGGACGGAGTAACGGTTACCCGGGAATGTTTACTGTGGCGGGATTCGGAAGGTTTGTTCCACCCGATTTGAGTTTTGAGGCCTTTTTATTAAAAAGCCCAAGAGAGGATTTAAATGAGTAAGAATTTAGAAGGGCTTCCCAGTGTGGAAGTGCTGGTGAATACGTCGGTTGAAGAAACGCGTATCGCCATTTTGGGAGACAACCGCGTGAACGAACTGATTTGGGAACGCCGCGGGGCTCTTAACATTGTAGGCAACATTTACAAAGGCACGGTGGAAAACGTACTGCCCGGTATTTCGAGCGCGTTTTTGAACATCGGCTACGAAAAAAACGCCTACCTGTATATTTCCGACGTTATCGGCGGGGACAAGAAAAATATCGATAAAGTCCTCCACAAAGGCCAGGAAGTGATGGTGCAGGTGGTTAAAGACGCTATCAGCACCAAAGGCATGAAAGTAACCATGGACGTGACGCTTCCCGGCCGCTATTTGGTATTAACGCCGCACCAGAGCTTTGTGGGCGTATCCAAAAACATTGAAGATTCCGAGGCTCGCCATAAACTCAACGACATTATGCAGGATCTGGCCGCCAAACACTTAAACGGCATGGGGTGCATCGTCCGCACGGAAGCCGAAGAAGCCAGCAAAGACGAACTGGAACGCGAAGTAAAATACCTGTACCGCCAATGGCAGTCCATTTTGAAAAAATTTGAAACGTCCCGTTCTCCGCGTTTGTTGCATGAAGACATGGACGCGGTGTTGCAGGTCGCGCGCGACGTACTGTCCGAAAACG
>CALYRQ010000008.1 GCA_945483375.1 uncultured Elusimicrobia bacterium | reverse complement strand
GTTTACAAGGCCTTGACCCGTTTTTTTTTTTTGATACCATGGGGATAAATCGTATTTCCTGCCCGTCATTCCCTAGGGCTGTAGTAGGGAATCTGGGCAGAAAAAGGAGGAGATTTCCGAACGCTGCGCGCTGCTTACACACTCGGGAATGACATCTTTATGGAAATGAAAGGTTTTACGTTAATAGAGCTGTTGGTAGTCGTTTTAATTATCGGTATCTTGGCGGCGGTGGCATTGCCCCAGTATGAGACAGCCGTTATGAAGAGCCGCATGAGCGCCATGTGGCCGATTTTAAAGGGTATTAAAGACGCACAGGAAGCCTACTATATGGCTAATGGTACGTATACGGACAATTTGAATGATTTGGATATTTCCGTTCCCAAGGGGGACAAGCGTTCCGCCTCCGCCAGCGGGCAGGAGGATTACTCCAACGGAACCTGCATTGATAATTTATCCTCGCGAACGGAAGCCTCCGGCTGGGTGATTTATGGCGGGATTGGCTCCCAGTGTTCCAGCGGCGCGCAGAACGGATGTTTGTTTAAAGTATGGCTGGACCAATCCACGAACCCCGGTAAAATAGAATGTTCGGGTACGCATCCCAAATGCGCCGGCGTATGTAAAACATTTCATTTTAATTAGTTGGAAAATACGGCGGCGGCAGAGACGTTCTGTTTCTAAAATAGGCGACACCACAAAAATAGTGTCGCCCGAGTAATCAGAAGAGTGCTTCTGTATCTCCATGACCCTACGGGTCATTCTTCGTCGATTTTCAGCATGGCCACGAAGGCTTCCTGCGGAATGTTCAGACTGCCGATAGACTTCATGCGCTTTTTCCCTTCTTTCTGTTTCTCTAAAAGTTTGCGTTTACGCGTAATATCACCGCCGTAACATTTGGCGATAACGTCTTTGCGGAACGCGGGGATGGTTTCGCGCGCAATCACTTTGCCGTTGATGGCGGCCTGTACGGCTACCTCAAACTGCTGGCGTCCGATAAGTTCTTTGAGTTTGGCGCACAGCGCGCGGCCCATGGTTTGCGCCTTGTCTTTGTGTACAACGACGGACAAGGCGTCTACCGGCGTTCCGTGCAGTAAGATTTCCATTAAAACCACGTCGGAGCTTCTAAAGCCCGCCACTTCGTAGTCAAACGAAGCGTATCCTTTGGAAACGGATTTTAATTTATTATAGAAATCGATAACCATTTCGCCCATCGGCATTTCGTACTTGATAATGACGCGCTGGTTGGACAAATGGTCCATATTCATAAATACGCCGCGCTTGTCTTTTAACAGCGTCATTACGCCGTCCATAAATTCTACGGGCGTTACAATCGTAATATGGATGACGGGCTCTTTAATGTCAATGATATCGCCGTGCGGGGGAAAGTTGGCCGGGTTGTCGATAATTTTATACCCCAGGTCGTCCGGCGCGTCCGGCAGGGCGGCCAGTTCCTGCGGATGGGATTTGCGCGGCGTAAATTTAACGTGATACACCACGTTGGGGCTGGTGGCGATGAGCGACAAATTAAACTCGCGCTCCAACCGTTCTTTTACGATTTCAATGTGTAAAATTCCCATAAATCCCAGGCGGAACCCAAAGCCCAACGCTTTGGACGTTTCGCTTTGGTAATGGAAAGACGAGTCGGACAGATTCAGTTTTTCAAGCGCCTTTCTTAAAAGGGGGAAATCGGTCGTTTCCACTGGGAAGATACTGGCAAAGACGACGGGTTTCGCGTCCGCATACCCGGGGAGCGCCACTTGCGCGGGCCGTTCGGCCAGCGTGACGGTATCGCCTACTTTTACTTGGTGAATGTCTTTAATCCCGGCGACCAAATAGCCTACTTCTCCGGCGGAAAGTTTATCGCATTTGTGGAGTTGTTTGGGCGTCATAAAACCGATTTCTTCGGTTTTATACGACGCGCCGGAAGACATAAACTGAATCGTCTGGCCCGGTTTGACGGAGCCGTCTACAATGCGGATATACATAATTACGCCGCGGAACGGGTCGTAATACGAGTCGAAAATCAACGCGCGCAAGGGGGCTTCCGGGTCACCCTGCGGGGCGGGAACGTCGGAAATAATACGGTCGAGCAGGTGTTCAATGCCCATGCCGGTTTTGGCGCTGACGCGTTCAGCTTCAATGGGGTCGCGCAGAATGTCCCATAATTGTTCTTCCGAAGCGTCCGCGTCGGACTGGGACAAATCCACCTTGTTCATTACCGGGATAATTTTAAGACCCAAACTTTGCGCCAAATGCGCGTGGGCTACGGTCTGTGCTTCCACGCCTTGCGACGCGTCCACCAAGAGAAGCACCCCTTCGCACGCGCGCAGGGAGCGGGCCACTTCGTAGGAAAAGTCCACGTGGCCGGGCGTGTCGATTAAGTTCAAAATATAGTCTTTATACTGAATACGTACGGCTTTGGCCTTAATGGTAATGCCGCGCTCGCGCTCCAGGTCCATGCCGTCTAACAGCTGGGCCTGCATTTTGCGTTTCGGTACGGTGCCGGTATCTTCCAGAATACGGTCCGAAAGGGTGGTTTTGCCGTGGTCAATATGCGCCACAATGGAAAAGTTACGAATCTTCATGTTTGTCGTTCTGCTCTATTAAATTGCGGATGTCCGCCGAACTGCCCATGAGTAACGCCGCTTGGGCGAGGTCGGAGCAGTGCTCAAAATTGGAATTGCGGATATTGTTTTTTACGCGCAAATACATGCGCGGCGTGACGGATAATCCGTCCACGTTTAAGCCCAGCAAAATGGGCAACATTTTTGCGTCCGAGGCCAGTTCTCCGCAGATGCTGGCATGTTTTCCGCGTTTGTGCACCGTCTGTAAAATTAGGTTCAGCGTGCGTACTACGGCGGGGTGGCAGGGGTCGTACATATGGGCGACTTCCTGGTTCACGCGGTCCACCGCTATTAAATATTGTATCAAGTCATTGGTTCCAATGGAAATAAAATCGAGGTCCCCAATCATGCCGTCCAGCGCAATCGCGGCGGCGGGCACTTCAATCATGCCACCCAAAGCAATCTTGTTAACGGGCTTTTTGCCTTTGGCTTCAAACTCCGCGAGCGCTTGGTTGAACGCTTCGCGCACGTGGCGGATTTCTTCCACTGACGAAATCATTGGAATCATGATTTTTACCTGCGCGGGCACTTCGCACGCCGTGCGGATAATCGCGCGCAGCTGGGTGTGCAGCAGTTCCGGGTTCTTTAAGAACAGCCGGATACCGCGGCAGCCCATAAAGGGGTTGGCGTCCTGATCAAATTCATCCAGCGGAAAATCGGGCATTTTGTCGGCCCCCAGGTCCGCCAGACGGATGGTAACGGGACGCATGTCAAAACGTTTGGCAACGGCCAAATAGATTTGGTACTGCTCTTCTTCCGTCGGCGGGACGGGGGTATTCATAAATAAAAATTCGGTGCGCAGCAGGCCCAGACCGTCGGTAATCAGGCGTTTGTTGTCTTTGTTGTCGGTGCGCGGGTCGTAATTTACGTAGAGCTTAACCGGGTGTCCGTCGCTGGTGATTACCGGCAAATGGTTGATGGTTTTTAACAGCGCGTCGGTCTTTTTAATTTCGCGCTGGATTTTGCGGTAATTGGCGAGGGTGTATTTATCCGGGTTGATAACCAAAAGGCCGTTTTCGCCGTCGATAATCAGCGTATCTCCGTCGCGTACGTCTTTGGACGCGGTGCCCAAGGCCACCACGGCCGGGATGTTCAGGCTTTGCGCCAAAAGTGCGGTATGGCTGGTTTTGCCGCCCGCGTCCGTGCAGAAGCCCATTACCTGGTTTGCTTGCAGGTTGATGGTGTCGGACGGATACAAATTGTGCGCCACCAGCAAAGAAGGCTTTTTGATGGATTCCAAGAATCCGCGATCGTCCCCTTCCAAGTTGCTGACGAGCCGCTTGCCTACGTCAAAAATATCGTTGCGGCGTTCTTTAAAAAACGGGTCTTCTATTTTTTCAAACTGGGCGGCGAGTTCCTGCAACGTAAACAAAATGGCCGCCTGCGCGCTTAAATGTTCGGTAGTGATTTTTTTTGTAACGCTGCCGGAGAGGGACGGATCCTGCAAAATGAGTTTGTGGGCGGAAAGCAGGTTCGCGTATTCGCCGCCGAGTTCACCCATTACTTTTTGTTCGCATGCGTTCAAATCCGAGAGCGTTTTTTGTACGGCTGTATTTAATTTGCGGATTTCGTTTTTAACTTCGGAGGGTTCCACATAGTGCCGGGTAACGGCAAAACTTTCTCCCGGCAGTAAAACCGCCGGACCAATCGCTACGCCGGGGCTTGCGGCCACGCCTTTTAAAACCAGCATTAAAACTCCTCGTTAAATTTATCGTCGAACAGTTTTTTGATGGCGTCCGCTGCCTGCTGTTCGTCGTCTCCTTCCGTGCAAAGCATCAGTTCGGAGCCGTATTCCGCGGCCAGCATCATTACCCCCATGATGCTCTTGGCGTTTACGCTTACGCCGTCTTTGGTCAGCTGGACGCTGCACTTAAATCCGGCCGCCGTCTGCGCGATGAGCGCGGCGGGGCGGGCGTGCAGACCCAAACGGTTGTTGATTTTAAGGTTTTGTTCTATCACTAATATCCCCCGGTTAAAACAGGCAGACGATGTTGAGCGTTACCACCGCCGCCAGATACAAATACATATTGGCAATTTTTAATTTGCGCGTAACAAAGCTAAGGCACACAAACACCAGTACAATAGCCGCCCGCGCGTAAAAATGAGCGTTAGGCTCCTGAAAATCTTTTAAATAATAATACAGCCCGTATACGATCATGCAGACCGCCGCCAAAAGCCCCAGGCGTTTGGCGCGGTAGATGGTTTTGTTCCAGTCGAACCGGGTGAGCCCGAAACAGGCGTTTTCGTCTTCTAAAAAGCTGATTTTAATGCCTTTCCACTTTACAAACATCGCCACCGCGTTGAACGCGAAAAACGCTACCGCCCCGGCGGAAAAAGCCGCCCAGGCCGAAATAGTCTGGTTGGCGCATCCTTCAAAAAAGTTAACGCCCAGGCTCAGCCAAATAAACAGCGCTAGTAAAAGCGTAAGCGGTTTGAGCGCCCCCCAAAACAAACGGTCCCCGATGGACGCGGCCGTAATGGAAAGGCTTTTGCGTACGGCGCTCCATTCGGTTACGCGTTCTTTAAACGCGGTCAGCGTTTTTGCATGCGCGACGGCTTCTTCTTTCCGCGCCAGCGCCCCGAAGCAAAACGAGGCCATTACCGGCTGCGTATTGAACGTTTCCAGGTAGCGGGTGAGAACGGAGGGCAGTGCGTCTTTGTCGTTTTCATACAGTGTTTTTAAGAACGGCAACATGACGAACGTAAGCCCCACGTTTTGGTATTTCATATAATTCCAACCCGTCTGCAAAAAGAACGAACGCAAAAAGATGTTCAGGCGCATGGCAAAGTTCATGCATTACCTCGATTTTAAACGAAACGCCGGTATCAGCGTGGCCAAGCCGATCCACGGTACGGCCATGAAAGCGAATTTGCACGCGTCGTGCGCTTTCAGGGGCAGGTGCGGCAGGAGCGCCAGCGTCAGCTGGCCAATCAGCCACACGAATACAAAAATATAAATGAAATTCATTAAAAACGAGGAGGCAAGCGCAAATCCCACCGTCCGATTGACGGTATTGGGCTTTTGGGTGATTTTCTGTTCCCAAAAAACGAGCCATTTAAAACGGTTCTTGCGCATGAATTTTTCCAGTGTTGAGAACAACGCCGCGCCGATAATGCCAAAGAAGAAAGCAAAGTATAATTCCACCCCCAAGGCGTGCAGCGCCATGGTTACGGCGCAACAAACGGCCGCGCTGGGGGGTAAAATACCGCCGAGCGGATTTACGTCGGCAAAAATCAGTTCGGTAAACACGCCTATTTGCACGCCCGCCATTAAATCCCCCGTAATAAGGCCCAAAAGCGGGCCCGCGATAATGCCGCGCGAAAACGTCAGCTGGACAGCGTACGTCGTATCCAGTTCCAAAATGGCGGCAAGCGCGCAGAGGGAGAATATCTCAGGTGTCATGGTTCAAGGGCTCCGGCTACGGAAACGGAAGCGGAAGACGGCACCGCGCGGGTTTCGATGTTAATTCCCAGGTCCCGGATGAGTTTTAGAAAGCGTTTGTCGTCGCCGTCTAAAAACACGTTGTCGGCCAGTTTTTGCGCGCCGTCTTTAAAATGCATACCTCCGATGTTGATGGAGGTAAACTGCAGGCCGTTTTGTATCAGTTCCGCGGCTTCTTTGAGCGAACCCATCAGCAGGAAAATCCGGCGGTTGGATTCGGCCGCGTGGCTTGCGGCGGCGGTGGAGTCCAAAATCGTCAGGTCATATTCGTACGGCAGGCTCAGGCGCAGAAGCCCGCGGTTAAGGCGCCCTTCGCTCCCTTTGGAAAAGGGAATCAGCACCTCGTCCACGTTCAGTTCCGGCAGCCAGGCTTGTACGATTTGTCCGTGAATCAAGCGGTCGTCCACCCGCACAAAAATAATAGGCATTAAAATCCTTTAATCAGCAGTTCGGTCGCGTTAATAACGGCGCGTTTTCCGTCGGCTTCGATTTTTTCCGCCAGTTCTTTGGCCGTCATTTTTTTGCGGCTGTTGATGGCGGTAAGGAGCATACTTAAATTGAGCCCCGTAATAACGTGGCAGTTGGCCAGGTCTTTGCTGGCGGTGAGCGAAATATTGGTGGCACTGCCGCCGAAAATGTCGGTCAGCACGACGGCCCCGTCTTCGCAGGCGGAAAGGGTTTCTTTCAGTTTGGCCGCTTCCTGTTCGACGGACGCCGCCGCCGTAACGGAAAAAGCCGCAAAACCGTCGTCGGACGGCTTGCCGATAATCTGCGCCGCCGTATCCAGCATTTGTTGGGCCAGTTGCCCGTGGGTTACTAAAATGATTTTTACCATAATTAGAGTCCTATATCCCTGTGAAATTCCGAGGCGCTCAGCCCCAGTTGGTTTAAATACTCCGCCAGCTTATGCGCCATAAACACGCTGCGGTGTCTGCCGCCCGTACAGCCCATGGCGATAGTCAGGTAGCTTTTTCCTTCTTTAATGTATTTGGGAATCAAATACTTAATCAAATCGGCGAATTTTTCCGCAAACTCCTGCGATTCTTTAAACGACATAATGTAGTTTTGGACGCCTTCATCTAAGCCCGTTTTTTCTTTCAAATCCGCAATATAATACGGGTTCGGTAAAAAGCGTACGTCCATTACGATGTCGCAGTCTTTGGGCAGCCCGTGCTTGAACCCGAAGGACATGACCGAAATCTGCATGTCGCGTTCGCGCGTAAGGCTTAAAAGGGCGGATAGTTTTTCTTTCAGCTCTCCCAGTTTTAAGTCCGACGTGTCGATTACTTTATCCGCCATCGTTTTGATGGGGTTCATCACTTCGCGTTCGTGCGCGATGGCCGCAGCCAGTTTTTTGTGAATGGGGTGTTTGTGTTTGGTTTCCGAAAAGCGGCGGACCAGGCAGTCTTCACCCGCGTCCAGAAAAATAACTTTAACGGTAAAATCGTCTTTGGGCAGGGCGGAAATCAGCTTGGGCATTTCTTTCAGGCGGTCGCCTTCGCGCACGTCCATGCCCAGCGCAACGTTTTGGATTTCGCCGTTGGCGCGCACGTAATCAATAAAATTGCCAAAAAGCGCGAGCGGCAAATTGTCTACGCAGTAAAACCCCAGGTCGCCAAAGATTTTCAACGCCTGCGTTTTGCCGGCTCCGCTCATGCCGGTAATAATAAAAATGCGTCTTTTATCGGGTTGCATCGGGTTTTCCGGCTCCTTTTTTCATTTTATCCAAAATGCGCTGGCTGAATTCCTGGGCGGAAAAAATGCCCTGGCTTTTTAAGCGTTGGTTGAGCGACGCCACTTCAATCAGCACCGCCAGGTTGCGCCCCGGCGTGACGGGTAAACCCAGGGACGGAATCTCCACCCCCAGGATGTTGGTCGTTTTCTGCTCCACTCCCAGTCTGTCGAGCGGTTTGTCGGAGGGAAAAGTAAGCACCACTTCCATATCGATTTTGGTTTCGTCGAGCGTGGAACCCACGCCGAACAGAAGCGGTACGTCCAAAATCCCCAGTCCGCGCACCTCCATATAATGTTTCAACATGGTAGGGCAGGAACCGAGCAGGTAACGGCCACGGCTTTTTTGAATTTCTACAACGTCATCGGCCACTAAAATATGCCCGCGTTTGATAAGCTCAAGCGCGCATTCGCTTTTGCCGATGCCGGATTCCCCGCGGATAAGCACACCCATGCCGTTTACGTCTACCAGTACGCCGTGCATGTGGGTGACGGGGGCGAGTTTTTCGTCCAAAAAGCGGGAAAATTCCGCCACGAAAGCGGTGGATTCCATCGGCGTTTTTAGAACGGGTACGTCCGCGCTTAAACACGCTTTGCGCACGGCGGGAAGCGGGTCCAAATCCGCGGACATAATCACGCACGGCACCTGGCCTTCTTCCAGCATTTTGGCCACGTTGGCGCGCAGGCGCGATTTATTTTCTTTTTGGCAAAACGCCTGTTCCCCGCGCCCGAACACCTGCACGGAGTGGGTGCGGAAATTGTCCAAATGACCGCCGAGCGCCAGGCCGGGGCGGTTGACGCTGCCCAGCGTAATCTCGCGGTGAATGTAACGTTTGCCGCAGACCAGCTCCAGGTTAAGACGTTTAACCTGGAGCAGTTCCGCAACGGTAATGGATTTAGTAAATTCCACGTTCCGCCCCTAATGCCGTTATTTTTTCTTTACGGGTTTTAAAAGGCCGTAAGTGCCGTCGAGGCGTTTAAAAATCAGGTTGATTTGTTTGGAATCTTCGTCCAGGAACATCCAGAAGGAGTATCCCAGGCGTTCCATTTCGTAGGCGGCGTCTTCCGGGTTCATGGGAGAAACTTCCACCTGTTTGATGACGGAAAATTTCACGTCGTTCTGGGGAATCATCACTTGTTCGGCAAAGGGGCTGAGGTCCGCTTCTTTGACGGATTTTTTGGTCACTTTGCGGGCTTTGGCTTTGCTTTTGATTTTTTTTGCCTGTGCTTCGGCTTTCACGGCCGCGGCGTCGATGGCTTTGTACAGGTTGTCCTCCACCGCGCTCGCGTTGATGGTGGTTTTGGCGCCCGTGTGCAGGATGATTTCCGCTTTCTGGTTGATTTTCTTTTCTACCGAAATAAGTACCTGGGCGGAAACGATATTGTCGAAAAAGTTTTCCACTTTGCCCACGCGGGTATTGATAAATTCTTTGATGGCTGGCGTAAGTTTAATGCCTTTGGCCGTAATTTTAATATCCATAGTTCCTCCGTATGTATCGGTTACGAGAGAGTCCCCCGTAGAATTATTAAACCATTAAAAGCGTCTGCTGTCAATTCGCGCGCGTTCGCGCGTAGGGGGAGAAAGTGTATGCTGCGGTTGAAACCGCATGGAAAACGGAAAGAGAAAGAAGAATGATTTGATGAGCCTCCCGGTACGTCGGATGTTTATAGTGTAATCTTATTGGATGGAAAATCAAGCCTTTGTATCAAATTTTTACAAAAAATTTGTTATGATAATAATTAAGTCCGCGTAGGCGGACCTGAAAGCGTTGTCCGCTTTCACAATTTTATGCTGTTTTTGGAAGCCTGTGCGGAACAGGTTGAGCTGCGTTTTTGCGCGGCACACATCACTCCAAAAACAGCCGTTTTTAAGCGCAAAATAATCGGCCTAATTACCCGATTGTTTTGCGCTGAATGCTCCCTGCCGTATTTTTTACGGCAGGGGCTACGGCTGTTTGTCCTGGGTTAGTGATGTGGCTCGGAGCAGACAGCCGTTTTTGTTGCTCCCTTTTTGTTCCGGTGGGCTTTACAAGAAGCCTGCTTTTTTCTTCCCATTTTATCCTCCGTGCTTCTTCTCCCGTTTGTGTGCGGGAGCGTTTTGCTTATCGGAGGAACTATGTCCCCTAAAGTGTCCGTTTTAATTCCCGTTTATAATGCGGAAAAATATCTGGAGCAATGTTTATCGTCTTTATCTGCGCAAACATTTACCGATTTTGAAATTATCTGTTTGGACGACGGTTCCCGCGATTCCTCCGCCAAGGTCCTGCGGGCCGTCGGGCGGCTCGAACACCGGCTGCGGTTTATAGAACAAGCCAACGCCGGTGTCGCCGCCGCACGCAACCGGCTGCTGGCCGAAGCCCGCGGAAAATATGTTGCGTTTGTGGACGCGGACGACTGGGCGGAGCCGGAGTATCTGCAGGTTCTTTTCGATGCGGCGGAAAAAGAAAACGCCGACATTACCAAATGTTTTTTTAAAGAGTTTGATGATAAAACCCGTACTTTTCAGGCGGCTTGCTGTGCGTCGCGTTTTTATAAAAATCCGGGGGATTCTCCGGCGGAAAAGTTTTTATGCGGATATTATGATTCCGTTGTTTGGGGCAAACTGTGGCGGCTGGATTTTTTGCGTGCGCACGGACTTGCTTTTTTGAACGGGCAGGTGGCGGAAGATTTGGCGTTTGTTACGCAAGGGTTTTGCTTGGCGCGTAAAATTGCGCTTGTAAAGCGTGAACTGTACATTTACCGCAAAGGAGTTGCGGGCGCGATTACCTCCAGTCCGGAAAATATGGCAGTGGGCATTTTACGCAATCTGTTGTATTTGCGGGAGTCGCTGTTGGCTCGCGGGATATGGAATGCGGCCCTCGCCGGAGAGTGGATTTTGATGGTGGTGTGGGGGATTTGCCGCTTTCGCAAGTTTTCGCCGGCTGTGCGGAACAAGCACGGAGCGTTACTTCAAAACGCGTGGACCGCGGCGCGCGAAAATCTGCCGCTGTGCAGGGGCGTGTTCTATTGGCGGTGGAAATTGTTGTTTTTTGCGGTACAATTATGCGGCCGCCGGAGCGTATTTTTTTGGACGAGGATTTTTAGATGACGAATGCTTTTCCTGTGGATTTGGTGGTGCTGTGGGTAGATGGAAACGACCTTGAGTTTGTTCGCGTACGAAACAAATGGGCGGAACGATTGGGGTTGCCCATCCCGCCGGAGGCCCGTTTCGTTCAGTCTGACGAACTGCGCTATGTTTTGCGCGGCGCGGAACTTTTTTTGCCGTGGGTAACGCGAATTGTATTGGTAACAAACGGGCAGTGTCCCGCGTGGCTGAACATTTGCCACCCCCGTCTTAAAATACTGACACATAACGAGTTTATGCCTTCTTCTTGCCTGCCCACTTTTAATGCTTATGCCATTGAAGCAGGATTGGTCCGGTGGCATGACTTGTCCGAACATTTTTTGTTGGCGAACGATGACACCTTTGTGTTTCGCCCGATTCCGCGTTCCTATTTTTTCCCGCAAAAAGATTTGGCCGTGAATTATGTTACCACGTTTGCCAATAAAGATTACTCGTCTTCCTTATACGGCAGGCGGCTGCTGGCTGCGCAAATGTTATTGTCGCAGACGTTTAAAGACGCACATTTTCCCTTGGAGCCTCATCATAATATACACGCTTATGTAAAAAGCGGTTGTTTGGAAGCTTGGCGTTTGTTTCGTCCGCTTTTGACCGCTACCTGCGCGTCGCGTTTCCGGGCGGAAACGGATATAAGCCGTTATGTCTTTGCGGGGGTATCGGCCGCGCTTGGCAAAGCTGTGTGGCGGTATACACGTAAATCGCGTTGGTTCGGAAGCGACAGCCTAGTGTGGGAGCTGTGGCAGGATTATGCGCGGGGAATAAAAAAGTACAGGCCGCGTTTAGTTTGTTTAAATGATTCGGAACAATGTACAAAGGCGGACAGAGAAAAATTAGCCCGTTATCTACAAAGCATGTTCCCAGAAAAATGTTCTTTTGAAGTATAAAGCAGTATAAACAAGAGGCGCAAAACGCTGAGGCACTGCGTGATGTCGTACAATGCGAGATGCGCCCCTTTTGCGTCAGGTTTTCGTCCCCGCGCAAAATCGAGTGAGAGAGTGCGGTATGCGCGGAACGTGTTTGTGAAAAACACCCCGCCTGTTAGCACGCGGGGTGTTAAATCTTAATTGTTATTTGGCGTTGACCATTTTGGCTCTGGAGATATCGCCTTTCTTATCCAAGAAATACAGATATCCTTTTTCTTTTTTAATGCCGCATTTTTCTACTTTTTTCGGTTTGCCGCCTTTTTTGCCGCCTCTGGCCATTTGCACGCGGGCAATATCGCCGTCTTTGTCAATGTAATAGAGGAAGCCGTCTTCGCGGTCCATACCAACTTTCAG
>CALYRQ010000007.1 GCA_945483375.1 uncultured Elusimicrobia bacterium | reverse complement strand
GCATGCGCCTGCGGTGCGATTATATAACCTCATTCCTCAAAGGGCGCCGTAGGCGGTCACGCGCGCAAAGCGCAATTATGCTATAATATATATACAAATTAAGGGAGAGTAACTCTCCGCGCCGGGCCGGAAACGGCCGGGAGGGAGTGTTTTCTCTTTATTTGGTATAATAAAACTATGTACGCAATCATTGAAACTGGTGGAAAACAGTACTGGGTAAAACCCGGTCAAGATCTGCAGGTTGAAAAACTGGAAGCGGAAGCCGGAGCCACGGTAGAACTGAAAGTTCTCTGGGCGGCTGACGAAGAAGGTACCTCGGCAGATACCAAGGCCAACACGGCCAAGGTCACCGCTCAAGTGGTAAAACATTTGAGAGGTCCCAAAATCCGCGTCTTCAAAAAAAGACCGAAAAAAGGTTACGAAAGAACCATCGGCCACAGACAGGATTTGACGCAAATTAAAATCACGGATATCCAGTTCGCGTAATTGGGAGACTAAACTATGGCACACACAAAAGCTCAAGGTTCTTCCTCCAACGGAAGAGACAGCCACGGCCAGCGTTTAGGTATTAAACGCTACGGCTCCCAGTTTGTGAACGCTGGGGAAATCATCGTCCGCCAACGCGGTACCAAATTCTTGCCCGGTACCAACGTAACGAGAAGCAGCGATGACAGCCTTTTTGCCCGCGTGTCGGGTATCGTCACCTTTGAATGGGTGAGAAGAGGCAAACAACAGATTTCCGTGTACCCCAAAGTTGCGGAAACCAAAGAAGCCAAAGAGCCGGCCAAAAAAGCCGCGGCAAAAACCGCCGCCAAAAAGCCCGCCGCCAAGAAACCGGCTGCGAAAAAAGCTCCCGCCAAAGCCAAAAAAGCTGACGCGGCCAAATAAACGCTTCACAGTTTAAAAAGCGGCAGGGTTTATTCCTGCCGCTTTTTTTGTAATAACCCTTTTTAAGGTACGGCAAACAGAAACGCACCTGTTATAATTAAGACATGAAGAAAGACGAACTGCACGTTTCGCAGGATGAATGGACGTATACCTGCACCAAAACTTCCGCCCGCGCCAAAGTAAAAAGGGCGCGGACGAAGGCCAAACGCAGTTTGTCAAAAAAACTGCTGGCGCAGGAACTGGCAGACTGATTTTAATTTAATAAACCGGCGGCCCGCCGCCAACACAGAGGACATTATGCAATCGGGAAGTTTTTTAGACCGCGTTAAAATTTACGTAACCGCCGGAAAAGGCGGCGACGGCTGTTTATCTTTCCGCCGCGAAAAATTTATCGAGTTCGGCGGCCCCAACGGCGGCTGCGGCGGACGCGGCGGCGACGTTATCTTACAGGCCGAACCTAACTTAACCACGCTTTTGGAACTGGCGTATAACCCGCATATCGAAGCCCAAAACGGCGAAAAAGGCGGAACGTACAATAAAACAGGCCGCGCGGGCGAAGACAAAATCATCCGCGTGCCGTGCGGAACGATTGTAAAACAGGACGGGCGCGTCATCGCCGATTTAACAAAACCCGGCCAGCAATTTATTGTGGCGCGCGGCGGTATGGGCGGACGGGGCAACCAGTCTTTTAAAACGCGCAACAACACCGCGCCGCACATCGCCGAAAACGGCCAGCCGGGCGAAGAAGTCACGCTTATTTTGGAACTCAAAGTGCTGGCGGACCTGGGGCTGGTCGGTTTCCCCAACGCGGGCAAAAGCACGTTTTTAAGCCGCATTTCGGCGGCGCGCCCGCGCATTGCGGACTATCCGTTTACCACGTTAAACCCCAACCTGGGGATTACGCTTCATAAGGGAATCAGCTTTGCCACGGCCGACATTCCGGGTATTATTGAAGGCGCCAGCGAAGGCAAAGGACTCGGCCACCAGTTTTTAAAACATATTGAACGCACGCGCGTATTGTTGCACGTGGTGGACCCGGACGGCTTTGACGGCATGAGTGCGGAAAAATCCGTCAAAGTGATTGAAGCAGAATTAAAAGCGTTTGATAAAAAACTGTTTGCCAAACCGCGCATTATTGTGGTGAACAAAATGGACTTACCGGAAGCCCAAAAAGCGTACGAAACCATTAAAAAGAAATTCAAAAAACATAAAGTCATGCTAATGTCCGCCGCCACGGGCGAAGGCGTGGATAGAATTTTGGACGAAGTCGTCAAAATTCTGGCCGCCACGCCAGTGGAACAGCCTGTTATAGAAGAAAAAACGGCCGCCACGCACAAAGTGGAACCGATTTTTTCCATTGAGCGCGACGAAAACGACGTGATCCACATTACAGGCAAAAAGGTGGTGGAATTTATCGCGATGACGAATTTCAACCAACCGGAAGCCGTCACGCGTTTGCGCGGGATTTTCAAAAAAATCGGTTTGGAAAAAGCCCTTTTGAAATACGGCGTAGAAGACGGCGATACGCTGATTGTGGGCGGACGCGAATTTGAATGGAATGGGGATTTTGACGAAGAAGCCCCCAACTCGCCCGAACACGCCGGTTATAAACGGCGCGAAACCAAAGCAGAACGCTTGGCCAAACGCAAAGCGCGCCGCGAAGGCAAAAAATAATCCGCAAAACAATATAAAAACCCCGGTTCCGCATGGATCCGGGGTTTTTTATTCATATCTTTCCAATCAGTTGGCTACGCCGCGCACAATGTTTACAATGTCCCGGTAATTCCGGCGGGACTTACGCACCAGGGACGGATAAGCGTCTTTCCAATCCAGTTTATAATAATCGCTGCCCATGACCTCCTGCATAAATTCGGCCGTGCGCTTGTTAAACACGGGAAACATAAAAAACTCTTCCGTCAGCGCCGCTTTGTTTAACACCGGGCGCGAGGTGGTTAAATTGCCCGAAATAATCCCTAACAGTTCTCCCGTGTTGGTCATCACGCCCGAGCCGCTCATCCCCTGGATAATGCCGAAATTTTCCGTATAGGCAAAGCCCAGGTCGTTTACGTAATGCACGGGATGCGGGTCTTTCTTCACGCGGCGTTTTCCGCTGAAAATAGCGATGACCGAAATCGTCCCTTTCATTACATAATTTCCCTGTCCGAATAAAACCAGCGACGGAAATACAGGGCTTTGAATGTGTTTTAACTGACTGGCCGCCCGGCGGTTTTTATCCAAAAAGGCGGCAAACGTTTTGGAAGGCACCGCTACGTTTTGTACGCCGCGGCGATAATACGTAAGCGGGGTGCGGTCCAAATCCAGGCGGAAGAGGGCGAAATCGTTTAACGCAAGCGCGCCGGGTTTATAATCCGGGTGAACAAAAACGGCCGGCTGTTTAGCCGAATGACGCACGGAAGCGCGGGCGGACATCGGCTGTTCCAACAAATCCACCTCCAGTGTACACCCGTTGTCGCACAGCGGGGTAACACAGTGCGCCGCCGTGGCAAACCAGCGCCTCCCGATGCGCGTGGCCTGGCATTTGCCGCCCGCCGCCCGGCCGGAAGGAAGGATATAATACTCAAACGTATGGGAAAAATCGTCTTTGGTGGCGTGTTTGTTTTCGTCCGTCACGCTGATAACACTCACCTGCGAAAACGCGGCGCACGCGCCCAAAACCGCCAACCCCGTTAACATAAACTTTTTCATGGAAACATTATACCAGTTTTCCATCACGCGCCCCATAAAATGCTGTACCATTTACAAGATGTAAGAATTTTTACCTCTATACTGCGGGCGGACATCGCGCATAACATATAAAAAACAACGGATAAGATCTCGCTTATCCGTTGTAAATCGTTTCAACCAACTGCCAAATGTAAGGAACGCCGCAACCAATAACGCGGAACCCTTACGGCTTATTATCTGGCGGCGGTGCGGAAAAAGTTACCTTTCACGTTGCGCGCCAACTGCACGCGCCCCATGGTTTTATCCGCCTGAACAAGCACGTTTTTGGCGTTGGGTTTAATCATCTGTTCGGAAGCGCCGAAGATATCGCCCTGCTTAATAAGCCCCAACTGGCCGTGATTGTTAATTTGTACTTCCAGTTTAAGCGCACCGTCCAAACTTTCGGCCAAAAGATCCTCTTCGCCCATGGTAAATGCGAGCGGGAACTTGGGGTTCACCACGCGTTTGATGGCCACGGGAACGTCGGCCTCGTTTTTGACGATAATGGCGCACGAGTTATTGTCAGACTCCGCCATGCGGACCAGCCGGTCCGGCACGGTTACGGTGCCCGAAATGTTAAAGCGTCCTTCGCTGACGGAACGGGCCAGACAGAAAGCGCACGCAATCACGCTGGCGGCGGCCGCCGCAATTAAAATTTTCTTCATAATTATATTTTACCCTTTTCGCGAAACCTTTGACAAGGCCGCTTTTATTACAGTCTATTCTGTTTCCGGCTTTTTTCAAGCCCAATCGGACGGGCAAAAAAGGGGCCCGCAAAGGCCCCTTTTGTCCTGCAAAAAAACGTCTTATTGTTTAAAGAAACCCCACAGGTTGGCGTTGTACACCCAACCTTTGCACTGGCCGGCTTTGGAGTCGGCCGGGTCGTCCACTACCTGAATCCAGCTGCCTTTTTTGGCCAGGTATTTAAAGGGATAGCCCTTTTCCACCGTGCAGACGATTTCCGCGCTGGCGGACGGATCTTTGCGGACGTTCAAATCCACTTTGGCGGACATACCGCCCGCGGGGCTTAACAAATCGGCGGAAATCCAGCCGCTGAAACCTTCAAAATCTTTCACGAGGACCCAACTTTTGTCCTCATTGGTTTTTACCATAATAACGGGTGTATATCTCCACGCGTACCATTTAATGGAACACTTGGTGCCGGCGCAAGAGCGGATGTTGGCTCTTTTGGCGTTAACGCTGGCGTATTTCTGCGCAAAAACGGTCGCGCCCGCAAAAGCTACAAGCGCAACTAAAGCGATAATTTTAGCTAAAAGCGCAACTAAAGCGATAATTTTTTTCATATACCTTTTCTCCTTGCCAAAGGCTTAAAAACATTACCCCAAAAGTATAGCAATATTTTCGCCAAAAGCGCAATTTTTTTACAGGATTATTTCTCCGCGGCTCCACCCAAAAAAGCTATAATAAAGAAAAATCACGTTTTTGGAGAAGATATGAAAGAACAAGTGGAAGAAGTAATCGGGCAAATCCGCCCCATCCTGCAAGCCGACGGAGGAGATATCCAGCTCATCGGCGTAGACGAAAAAACCGGCATCGTAACCGTGGGCCTGCGCGGCCGCTGCGGCAGCTGCCCGCACGCGCAGATGACGTTACAGGCCGTGGTGGAAAAAAAGATAAAAGAACTCGTCCCCGGCGTAACGGCGGTGGAACGCGTTTAAATGCCTAAAATCGATTTGCATACCCATTCGGATTTTTCGGACGGAACCTGTTCGCCCGAAGAAGTAGTGCATGCGGCCATTAAATCCGGCGCCAATATTTTCGCGCTGACCGACCACGACACTACTGACGGCGTCCGCCGCGCCGAAGCCGTATGCAAAGAGCACCGCATTTTATTCACTCCCGGGGTTGAAATCAGCACCCGGGAGCATGACCATTTGCATTTTACCGGGTATAACCTGGATTTAAATAACCCCGAATTCCAAGCGTTTTTGGCGCAAAACCGCGAAAACCGCAAACACCGCATCCGCCAAATCATCCGCCAGCTGCAAGAAGCGGGCGTGCCTATTACGGAAGAGGACGTCTTCAAACGCGCCCCCAACACCGTTTCCCGCGCGCACGTGGCCGACGCGTTAAAAGAAAACGGAGTCGTTCCCTCCCGACAGGAGGGATTTCGCCGGTGGCTGGTGCAAGGACAGCCGGGCTACGTTCCCTCCGCAGGCGTGACCGCCGTGGAAGCCATCCGGCACATCAAACGCGCGGGCGGCGTGGCCGTTATCGCGCACCCCGGCATTGTGGCCGAACACTGGAATTTCCCCGCCTGGACCGAAGCCGGGCTGGACGGCGTAGAAGTGTTTTATCCGGCCCACACGTTTACCATGAAGCAAGACCTGCTGGCCCTCACCCGCAAATACGGGCTTTTGGCCACCGCCGGGTCTGACTATCACGGCCCGCGCGCCGGACGGATTACCACCCCCGGAATGCAAATCCCGGAACCCCATTATAATAAGCTGTTACGCAAACTGTTTAACCGATAAAATATGATGTTAAAACCCAAATTACTGACGCTTTTGCAAAACCGTCCCGAAGATTTTACCTCTTCCCGGATTTTGAAAGACTTAAGCGCGGGGCTGGTTGTGGCCTGCGTCGCGCTGCCGCTGTCCATCGCTTTGGCGATTGCCTCCGGCGTGACCCCCGAAAAGGGTCTTATTACCGCCGTCGTGGCCGGATTTTTGATTTCGCTCTTGGGCGGGTCCCGCGTACAAATCGGCGGGCCGACGGGGGCGTTTGTCGTCATCGTCTACGGCATTATCGAAAAATTCGGCGTGGCGGGGCTCCTCACCGCTACCATCATGGCCGGCATTATTTTAATGCTGATGGGCCTTTTTAAATTCGGCGCGTTTATTAAGTTTATCCCCTATCCCGTTACCACCGGGTTTACAAGCGGTATCGCCGTAGTGCTGTTTTCCACGCAGATTAACGACTTTTTCGGCCTGGGCCTCACCCAACTTCCCAGTGAATTTTTCGCCAAATGGTCCGTCTATTTGCACAGCTTCGGCCAAACCAACTGGATGACGCTTGCTATCGGACTGTTAACACTGGCGATTATCATTTTTTGGCCTAAAAAATGGCGCGTGTTCCCGGGTTCGCTGGCCGCGCTTATTATTACCACACTGCTCGTTAAATTCGGCGGCCTGAATGTGGCGACTATTACCTCCACCTTCGGCCAGGTGGACGGCACGCTCGTCATGCCCCATATGCCGGGGGAAATCAGCCTGGAAGTGGTGCGCAAACTGCTGCCCGCCGCGTTTACGATTGCGTTTTTGGCCGGGATTGAAAGCCTGCTCTCCGCCGTGGTGGCGGACGGCATGATTGGTAAGCGGCACCGTTCCAATATGGAACTCGTCGCCACCGGGGTTGCCAACGTAGCTTCCGGCCTGTTCGGCGGTCTGCCCGCCACGGGCGCGATTGCCCGCACCGCCGCCAACATCGAAAACGGCGGACGCACCCCCATCGCAGGTATGGCGCATGCGGTGTTTTTGCTTATCATGATGCTGTGCCTGATGAAATACATCGGCCTGATTCCCATGACGTCGCTGGCCGCCATTCTGTTTCTAGTGGCTTACCGCATGAGCGACTGGCGTTCTTTTACCGCACTTTTTAAAGCCCCGGCGAGCGACATCGCCATCTTGCTGACCACTTTTACGCTGACCGTAGTGGAAGATTTGGTGGTAGCCATTGAGTTCGGCCTTGTGCTGGCCGCCGTGCTGTTTATGAAACGCATGAGCGACGTATACCAAATCAAAAACACGGACGACGATTTGTTTGACGAAGTCCGCCGCAAAGACGATATCGACACAAAAATCATCGCCAAGCACGTCAGCGTATATGAAATTAACGGTCCGTTCTTCTTCGGCGCGGCCAATAAATTCCTGGATTCGCTGGAACACCACAAGGATTGCAAAGTGCTGATTCTGCGTATGAGAAGCGTGCCCGCCATCGACGCGACGGGTTTCCACGCCCTGGAACGCATTTACGACCGCTGTCAAAAAGACGGCGTACAACTGATTTTATCCCACGTGCAAAAACACGTACTTAAAACGCTGGATAAATACGGCTTCATTCCCAAACTGGGCGAAGACCATATCTGCAAAAACATTGACGCTTCGTTAATGCGCGCGGAATCCATCGTCAGCGGACGCCAACACTTTTTGGAATAGTCCGCCACCCGCCTTATTTAATGAAAGAACGCCCCCGGCAAATTATTTTGCCGGGGGCGTTTTATAATTACCGTCTAAAACTTAGTTGGCGGGAGCGGCGTTATCCAAATTGCCGGGCGTATTGTTGCCGCCGCGTTTGAACAAGTTTTTCACTTTCTGCCACAAGCGGCCGCCTTCGTACTTGGCCACCTGTACCACCGTGGAGTTGGCGAGCATACCGGGCGTTAACGCCACGCTGGCCGCCACCGCGCCACCGGCAAGCATCAAGTCCAGGCCGGAGATACCGGTAACGTTTACCAGCCAGCGCATCGGGAAGGACAACACGGCCGCCACCGGCATGGTGTAGTTGATTAAGAGCGAGATTTCGCGTTTGTACTGGGGATACAAACCCGTCATGTATTCGTACATCTGGGAGAAGAAGTTACCCACCCCAAAGCTGGCGATTACCGCACCCGTCATCAGCTGGGAGATGCTGTCGCCCGCCGTGGCCATCATGGCGGTACCGCCGATGGAGAACGCGGAAGAAAGCGCATACATGCTGCCGCCGCTCACGTAACGACTGATGAGATTGCCCAAAATGCGGCCGCCGGACATAGAGCCGTACAAAGTCAGCGCCGTCAGCGCGTTGGCGAAGGTACCTTCACCCACCACTTCGTGCATGGCAAACGCGAACCCGTTGGATACGCTCAGCTCGTGCATGGTGGCCAACACCATACCCATAATGCCGGGGGTTAAATGTTCCAGTTTTAAAACGTCCATCAGCTTCACGTTGCGGTGGCCGAGGGCGTCAAAGGCTTTTTGGAGTTCCTGCCCCGTCTGCTCCGCCAGTTCCGCAGGCATGCCCTGCGCCAGGAGCGATTTTTGCAGTGCGTCCACCGCTTCGGCTTCGTGCTGCGCGGTTAATTTTTTACCGTCGCCTTTTTTATTACGTACTTCCACGGCGGTTAAAGAATCAATCATTCCGTTGAGCTTTTTGGCGAGCGACGTCATTTCTTTGGAAGAGGCCAGCAGGTTTTCAGCCGGCATCGCCGCCATACCGTCAAAGATTTGGGCCAACGATTCTTTAAATTGGTTTTCCACGACGGCCAAATTCATGGGGAAAGCGTCTTTATAAGCGGTCTTGCTGAGTTTCCACGCGCTCAGCCCAGCCCACAGAGTGTAAGGCACGTAGCTGGCGGAAAAGTCCAACCCCGGGTTCACACCGAACAGCCATTCGCTGGTTTGGTTGACGAGCCAGGGATAAGCGAGGAAAGCCATCGTCCCAATATTTTTAAACATGCTGGCCGTTTGAAAGAGCGCTCCGTCGCGCACGGCGCCTTTTTGTAATTTCGCCACCTCTTTGGCGCGTTTCATCAGGTAAGACATATTCGGCACTTCCGTAGCCATACCCGGTTTAACGGCTTTCTTTTTAAAAGAATCGGTCGGCACGATTTTACCGCGGTTGGCGCTGATTAAAATGTTCTGCACAAAGCGGGTGATGTTGGTGCCGGTGGCAATCAACACGCTGGAGAGAATAAACCCGAGGGTTTGCAAATCCGTCATAGAGGCGCTGCCCAGACCGCCGTACAGACCGCTGAAGAGAGCGGTTAAACCGCCCGCCACAAAAAAGCCCATACCCCAGCGGGCCACCACCGCTTCGCCGTAGCGTTTTAAGAGCGGGTGGACAAAACCCATCATGATGGGCAGTACGTTATTGATGCCGAGCATAATCATGCTGGAAGCGGATTCGCCCAGGTTGGTGCGGGAGCTGAGTTCCGGCGCGGTCGTTTTACCCAAACCGATTTGGAGGGAAGGAACGGCCATCGTCAAAAGGGAAGTTTTGTTGCTGGTGGAGTGTACCTGCAGCGAGAACGGTTTGCCGTCCGCCTGCATGATTTTGGTCCAGTATTTGCTGTCTTCTTTCGGCAAGCGGATGTAATAGTCTTTCAGCAACGTGCGTTTGCCGGAAGTTTCCACAAACCACACGCCGCCGTTGGCGTCCGCCAGCAGGTGCCCTTCCGCGCCGGACGGCAGGAGCGAAGCGTCCACCGTCGCCATCATATACGCGGAGGAAGAACCTTCGTGATAAAGCTGCAGGGTGCGTACTTCGTAGCGGCGGTTGGGGGCTTTTTCCAGCTTAATGCGCAGCGGGCGGGGCATGTTCAGCGCTTTGGCGCCTTCGCCCAGGCGGAAAAGTTCGCCGTTGGCGTTGGGCATTTCAAAGAAGAAATGGTCCATTTGGCCCGGAGCCAATTCCAAATTGCGCAGTTCAAAAACATGGTCTTTGTTCAGCACCACCCGGTTGTATCCGGCGGTTTTAATGGAAGAGTCAATCGCAATATCTACATTTTTTAAGATGCTTTCCACGCCGGCTTCGTCTTCCAACGTCAATTTAAATCCGTCTTCGGCCACTTCGGCGGGTACGGCGGACGGGCCGGCGTTAATCCAGGAGTCGGTTTCGACCCCGGTGGATACGCGGCGCGCTTCGTAAACCGGGCGGACGGTGTTTTCGTGCAGGCCGGGTTCTTCGGGCACGTTTACGCGGGCGGCTTTCTTGCGGCTGAACAACTTGCTCAGGGCGCGGTAGCCTTTCTGCGCCAGCTTGGCCATTTCAAAAACGGGAAGACCGCAGTACAAAATGCCGGAATTGGAAGAAGAGGAAACGGCAGGTTTATTCCCGCCTGCGGCGGCGGCCTGCGTTTTTACGGCGGCCGGAGCTTCGGTGGAAATCGCCGGAACGGCGCCGGTTAATTCGACGGGAGAAAGCGTTAAGTCGGCCGCAGGCAGTTTAACGTCCGCCAGCGGCGCCGTCAGTTTGGGAGCGACCACCGCGGCCGGAGCCTGTTCCGGGGCGGCCACGGGTTTGGCGGCGGCCGGGCGGGTGCCCAGCGCCATCCATTCTTCCGTAGCGGCGCGGCTAAAATCGGCGTTTAAAGCGTTGGATTCTAAACCCTGGCGCAAAAATTCGCGCATTCCGGCGGACGGCGCCTGCGCCTGCGCGCCGCGGGCGACGGACAGTTCCACCGGCAGACCGTTCGCTTCGATATAAGCGGCGAGTTCGCTCCAAAAGAAATTGTCGGAAGCGTTGTCTTTGGCCCAGGCGGTTAATTCTTCATACGCGCCCTGGCGGAGCATACCGCGCGCGGTGATGGCGGCGGCGACGTCTTCAAAAGCGGAACCTTTGGCTTTTTCGTAGAAAGCAACCAGTTTTTGCACGTCGGCTTTCGAACCGAACAACCCCAGCGCGGCCGCATCGGCCAACGCGGCGCGGCAGGCGAACAAATCAGCAAACGCCGTGGAAGAGGGATCATGCGCGTCGGCCAAAGAGGAGGAGAAGTCTTGGCCGGCGAAAGAAGCGAAAGCATCGGAAGAGGATGCTAAATCCGTGCGGTAGAAGCTGACGGCTTTGTTCAACTGTTCGGGCAATACGTGTTTTTCAAGCGTTAAGGTGACAAATTCGTTACGTAAGAGCTGAGCGCGTTCCGGCAGGGAGGGGACTGTCAAAATGCGGGCGGCCACGCCGGAGCGGACGCCGGATTTGAGAAGAGCGCGAATCTGCAGCACCGAAGCCGGGCGTTGAAGCTGTGCCAGGCGCGCCACCTGGCTGTGCAACGACGCGGGCGCCACAGGGCGGGTCAGCCCTTTAATAACGGCGCGCCCGCCGCGGGCAGCCTGCGCGAAAGACGGGCTGACGCTGCTGAGCACAATACAAAAGCTGAGTAATAAAGACAATAACGCTCTCATAAAATCTCCTCTATTAAAGTATTGCAAACAAACGCGAAAAAAAGTAGGGCCAAAAGACCCAGAATATACTGGTTTTTGGCCCTACTGAAAAATGGGACTCTGTTACACTGCAAATAAATACTGCTGGAAATTGGTTTGGACTGCTGCAAAACTGCCGGGGATACAAAACGGAAAACGGAAATCCGCCCCGCCGTCTGCGGTTTTATCCGCTGGGGCAAGCACCGGCACGCAAGTTGTAACGCTTTGGCGCAGTACATAAAGGCTCCTTTTATCCGTCTCCACCTTTATTTTAGTAAACTTTTAACCTGCCGGACAATGAAATAAAAGGCCCATTTTTTGCATAGGCCTTTTAGATTAGAAAAGAACTTTTTTACCAATCCACGCCATTTATTTGCGGTATTTTTCGCTCATCGCGCGCGCCACGCACGGCGGCACCCAGCGGGATACGTCCGCCCCATACCGCACCGCCTCCCGCACCGCCGACGAGCTGACAAACGTCCATTCCGGCCGGGCGGGCAAAAACACCGTTTCGGCTTTCGGGCAGAACGCCCGGTTATAATAGGCGTTGGTAAATTCGTGCGGAACGTCCTGCGCGCCGCGCAGGCCGCGTACAATCACGTTATACCCGTGCTCTTTTAAATAATCCGCCAGCAGGCCGCCGTCCGCCGTAGCGACGGTAACGCCCGGTTCCGCGGCCAGCGCCTGTTCTGCCAAGGAACACCGTTCTTCCAACGAAAAAAGCGGGTTTTTGGCCCCGTTGGGAATCACAAGCACCGTCAGCGCGCCGAAAATATCGCGTGCGCGGCGGATAATATCCAAATGACCGTTGGTAATCGGGTCAAAACTGCCCGTATAAATGGCTTTTTTTGCGTTCATGGCGTTTCCTCCCGTGCGGGGCTCTGTATATTATGGTATCATAATTTTATGATAAAAAACCCGTTTAGCGAAGAAATCTATCTCCGGCGCACCCATCCGCACAAGCCGGACCTGCGCGACGAATATTTCCGCGACCAAACCAAAATCATTCATTCACTCCCTTTCCGGCGGTTAAAACACAAAACGCAGGTATTTTTCGCCCCCAATAACGCCCATATCTGCACCCGCATTGAGCATGTGCTGCACGTAGCCACCATCGCCGCCACCATCTGCCGCGGCCTTAACAAAAGCGGCAAATGGGAACTCAGCGAAGACATGGCCTAAGCCATCGGCATGGGCCATGATCTGGGCCACACCCCCTTTGGTCATGCCGGGG
>CALYRQ010000006.1 GCA_945483375.1 uncultured Elusimicrobia bacterium | reverse complement strand
AGGTATTTTTTACCCGGTTCCAGCACGCGCACTTCGTCCACTAAAAGGAACGGCTCGCGGTGGGGAATGTTGGCTTTTATTTTTTCCTGGTCAAACGTTTCCAACACGGGAAGCGTCAAAAAATCTTTTAAATTGGCGGATTTGGCGCTCATTTGTCCTCCGAATTGGCCAAAAGAATTTTGGCGAAAATAACGTTATGTTTGTGCCCGCCGCGGGTACAGGTGATTTTAAGCGGCGGCAATTTGCGGCCCGTAAGGCTTAAATCGCCCACGAGGTCCAAAATTTTGTGGCGGACGAGTTCGTCCGGGTAGCGCAGTTCGTTGACGAATTTGTCTTTTCCCACGATAACGGCGTTTTCCAAATTCCCGCCTTTGGCAAGTCCGTGCACTTTTAAAAACGCCAGTTCTTCTTCAAACCCGACCGTGCGGGCGCGGGAAATTTCTGTTAAATAGTTTTCCGGCGTAAATTCCAGCGTATATTCTTGCCGCGCCACCAGAGGGTGTTTGTGCAGGAATAAAAAGGTAAACGTCAGTTTGTCGGCCGGTTCGGCGGTGTAGGAAATATCCCCGCACGAATAGGTGATTTTTTGTTTGATGTTGAGTACCGGCTGTTCGGAGCCGAGTTCTTTTACGCCCGCTTTTAAGAGCGCGTCCGCAAACACGTCGCTGGCGCCGTCGGTAACGGGCGGTTCGGGGCCGTCCATTTCCACGGCCGCGTCGGTAATGCCCAGGGCGTGCAGCGCAGACAGCGCGTGTTCCACCGTCCACACTTCGGCGGTGTCGTTGATTAAATTGGTTCCGCGCAAGGTGGAGCCTACATTGTCCGCATGCGCCAAAATGGGTTTGGCGTTGGGCAGGTCTGTGCGCAAAAACGTAATGCCGTTTTCGGCGGGTTTAAACGTCATCGTAACGGGTACGCCCGTGTGCAGGCCGATTCCTTTTACGACGGCTTCGGAAGCGAGGGTTTTTTTCATAATTACAGTCCTAACAATTTTTTAAGTTTTCCGAAAAACGAGAGGTTTTTCGCTTCGTTCAGTTGTTTTTTGAACGCTTTAAATTCTTTGTTCATTTCCGGCAGTTTGCGCAGAATGGCCAACTGCTGGAAGGCTTCTTTTTTAGGCATGGCGGGATAGCCAAAATAGGTCTGCCCGGCGGGGATAGAGCTCATCACGCCGGATTGCGCACCCACCTGGGCCCGGTCGCCGATTTTCATGTGTCCGGCGAGGCCCACCTGCCCGGCCAGTACGACGCCGTTGCCGATATCCGTGGTACCCGCCACGCCCACCTGCGCGCAGAGAATGCTGCTCATGCCGATGCGCACATTGTGGCCGATTTGGACGAGGTTGTCTATTTTTGTGTTGTCCCCGATGACGGTGGACGAAATTTTCGCGCGGTCAATACACGTATTGGACTGGATTTCCACGTCGTTTCCCAGCACTACGTTGCCGATTTGCGGGATTTTTTGGTGGCGTCCTTCGTGGAACGCAAATCCGAAGCCGTCCGAGCCGATTTTGGCCCCGGCCTGCAGGACGACGTAATCCTTCAGCACGCAGTCTTCGCGGATGACGACCTGCGGATAGATACAGCAGTTTTTGCCGACGGTAACGTCTTTGCCGATGTAGCACTGCGGGAAGATGACGGTGTTGTCGCCCACGGTCACGCCGTCTTCAATAACGGTATACGCGCCGACGGAAACGTTTTCGCCCAGTTTGGCGTTCGGGCTGATGACGGCCGTGGGGTGAATTCCCGCGGTGTGTTTTTGGCGTTTGGCGTCCACATATTTCATTAAAAGGATAAAGGCCCATTCCGGGTTTTTGGCGTACAGAAGCGCGCCGTTAAAGGGGATCTCTTTTCCCTTAGCTTCTTCGGGTACGATAAGGGCGGTGGCTTTTAACGCGCCCAGTTGGTCCGCATGGTCCAGGCCGGTAAGGTAGCAAATGCCGCCTTCCTGCGCGTCGTCAAGCGCGCAGAGTTTGGTAACGGGCGTTTGTATGTCTTTGGGAGCTTCGGCCCCGGTGATTTGGGCGATTTCTTGTACGGTTAAGTTCAGCGTCATAAATTTAGATTCCTATTTGCCGCGTTTGCGGTATTTTTTTGATTTTTTGAGCCGGTTGATAAAATCTTTTGTTACGTTAACCGGCTTTTCGCCGTAGAGGATGTCGTCCTTGCGCACGACGGCGCCGATGTTCCTTTTCTTGGCGAACGATTTGATTTCCGTATAAATGTCCTTCAAAATCTCGTTTACTTCTTTCTTTTCCAACTGCAAAATTTCTTCGCGGGTGGCATATCTATAATTATCAATAAATAATCCCCGTTCCGCAATAATTTTTTTATTGGACGCAATCCGCGCCTGTAAATCTTCCAGCCGCGCGGGCGTGTTGAGCGGACTCGTGGATAATACTTCCGCCCCCGAAAATGTCAGGCGGTTGAGCACGTTCGTCAGCAGCAGTGTGTCCGCGCTTTCTGCAATTTTGGGAAGCAGCGGGTTCGGTTCCACCACAATGCGTTCGTAAAACGGTTTCAGTTCGCGCATCTGCGCCGACAAAAGGGCGTTTTCCTGCGCCAGCACTTCGATTAATTGTTTGGCCCCGCGCACTTCGTCTTCTTTGGAAACGATTTTCAGCCGGATTTGTTCTTTTACCGCCACCGTGCGGGGGTGTTCGTTAAATGCCGCGTCAATATCCACAAACGCCACCGTTAAGCATTTTTGCGGTTCCCGGCCGGTGGATTCTTCTTTCTCTGCTTCTTCCGGAGGTACGTCACCTTCCCGGTTGTTTTCGTCGAGCGCCTGCTGCTTGGTATCGTCCGGCAGGGTGATGAGGTCTTCTTTTGCCGTTGTTTCGACCGGCGTTTGGCCCGCCTGACCCGCCAAAATGGCGGCTACGGCGGCTTCCTCCTCTTTGGTCAGCGTGTCGGCGGAGGCTCCCCATAAAAGCGGGGCCGCCGCAGTAAACAGAACCGTTAAACACGCCAATGTTTTTTTCATACGCGCCTTACATCATGTTCGAGATGTTGAAGTAGAAGTGGGACCGGTCTTCGTTCGGGCCGTGGTTAAGGCCGTACCCCCAGTCGATGCGAATCGGCAGCGAGGGGGTGGTAAAGCGCAGGCCTACGCCCACGCCGGCTTTAAACTGGTCCGGGTTGGGACCGAGCGAAAAATCCAAATCGTCAAAATGGTTCCAGGAGTTACCCATGTCGAAGAAGAACGCAAACTGGGCCATGTTTCTTCTTCCTTCGCGCGCCAGCGGGAAGCGCAGTTCCGCGTTCATGACGTAGTACATGTTGCCGCCGTATTCGGGGCCGATTTCGCCCGCGCGTTCGTACCCGCGGATGGTGTCGGCGCCGCCCAGAAAGAATTTTTCAAACGGGGGAACTTCTTTCGTGCGGCCGTACGCCTGCACGGAGCCGAATTTGTTGGATAACACAAATACAATCGGGTAATTCCCGCCGGGATTTAAAACGGTGTAGTTGAAAATGGAGCGGGCGTTTAAGTACCACAAATCCAGATCCGCGCCGATCGGGCCGCCGGCGAGCGCAAGGCCGATGGAGTTGCGCCATCCGCGGGTGGGGTCCCAGATGTTGTCGCGCGTGTCGACGGCAAAGTCCGCGCTGACGGTAGACATGTTGGTCGTTCCTTCTTCCAGATACGACGGGTCGCCGGGGTTGGAAAAGGGCGGGCGGAACCGTTCTTCCACGTCGTAAATATCGATATGTTCAAACGAGTAGCCGAACGAGAGTTGGTAGATGTCGTCGTTAAAGCGCGGGCCGACTTTCACGCGGCCACCGATGCGTTTTTCGGTATAGGCTTGGTTGTCGTCGGCAAACGAGCGGTATCGGCGGGTGTTGAACAGGTCTATGCCCAGGGAGGTGGGTTTGTCGTAAATCCACGGGGTGGACCAACTGACGGTGTAGTCCAAAATTTCTTTACCGAACAGCGTGCGCAAAGACAAACGCTGCGCTCGGCCAAACAGGTTCATGTGGTTGATGGAAAGTTCCCCGTAGAGTCCGTCCATGGAGCTCATGGCGAGGCCCGCCGTAAACATTCCGGGGCGGCCTTCCACGATGTTAAACCCGAGGTCCACTTTCTGCGGGTCGGCGGTGGGCTGTAAGTCCACCTGTACGTCGTTAATGAAACCGAGATTTAAAATTTTGGTTTGGCTGCGGCGGATTTTTTCGTTATCGTACAAATCGCCGGGTTTGATGGAAAGTTCGCGCGTGAAGACGTATTTTTTGGTATTGGTGTAGCCGGTAACGTCGATATGGTCGATGTAGAAGATGTGCCCTTCGGAAATGTCGAACGTAAGGTTTAATTTGCCGTCCCGGATATCTTTTACGGGCGTTACGCGCGCCTGCAGATAACCTTTGTTGGCGTATTCGTTTTGGATGGCGGTGATGGTGTCGTCAAAATCTTTTTGGTTGTACAGGTGTCCTTCGCGGAAGAATACCTGTTTTTGCAGTTCCTGCGGCGTAAAAACATTGTTGCCTTCAAACGATACGGTGCCGAAGTCCACCTTTTCGCCTTCGGTTACGTCGTAGGAAATGGTTACTTCCGTTTTTTCTTCATTGAGGTCGACATTCGGCGCGGTGAGCATAAAGTCGGAATACCCTTTGTTGCGTCCGTACAGAATCATTTTGACGTAATCGCGCTGGAGATTTTGCGGTTTAAATACTTTGCCGGGGCGGTTGGAGGCTTTTTTCAAAATTTTGTCGGCGGGGAGTTCTTCCGCGCCGTTAAGCGTAACGGAGCCGACGCGTACGCGGTCGCCTTCGTTAATGATGAGTTCCACGTATACGACGCCGAGGGAATCGTCCTTCGTCAGCCGGTATTGTACGTCCGCGTTTACGTAGCCTTTTTCGGCGTATTTGGCTTTGATGCGTTCCAGGTCGGCCTGTAATTTGGCTTCGTTAAAGGGGTCTTTGATTTTTAGCGTCATCGCCTGGGTGATGGCGCCTTTGCCCAGGTGTTTGCGGCCGGTGTAGGTCAGACGGTCGAAAATGGGTTTTTCCGCCACGAGGTAGGTGATGCGGTGGCAGGGGTAGAGTTCGTCGCTGCCGTTTTTTTCTTTGCGTTGGCCGGGCATGGGGGAGATGTCCACTTCCACGCTATCGAAATTGCCCAGGGCGGAAACGTCCTGGATATCTTCGGACACCTGGTATCGGTCGTACAGAACGCCTTTTTTGGCGGAAGCCGCTTTGGTGACGGTTTTTTTGCGGATGTTTTTAAGTCCATCCACTTCAATGCCGCAAATCATCCAGGGCCCGTTAGGGTCCATTTCAACCGGCGCAGATTCTTTCGCGCGCGCGTACGAAAAAGAAAAAAACGCCGCAAGCGTGACTGCGGCCAAGCGTTTGAATTGCGTAATACGGCCTCCCCTTAAAAAAAGCCCGCACTTTAAGTGTTAAGCGCGGGCCGGTTTTGTTAAAAAAAACGACTTATTTGGCAGGTCTTTGCGCCTTGCCGCTTTTGATGCAGCAGGTGCAGACGTAAGCGGTCTGCGTTTTACCGTCCAGCACCACTTTTTGTTTCTGCAAGTTGGGTTTGAAGCTTCTTTTCGTTCTCATGTTGGAGTGGCTGTAGGAACCGCCGGACACCGGGGCTTTGCCACACACTGCACATTTATACGCCATAGTTTCCTTCCTTGTAACTGAATTAAATTTCGTACTTATATTCTAGTAAAAAATTGCGGGCGTGTCCAGCCTTACGCCTCTTTGGGCGGAAAAACTTTGCTGGCCAGTACGCTAAGCGCCAGCACCCCCACAATCACCCCCAGCGACGCCGCCACCGGGATTTTGACGTGGTGCGACAGCAACATTTTGGCGCCCACGAAGAACAGAATGACCGAAATCCCGTATTTAAGGTACGGAAATTTGCCCGCCATACCCGAAAGCAAGAAATACAGCGAGCGCAGGCCGATAATCGCAAAAATGTTGGAGGAATAGACCAAAAAGGTATCTTGGGTGATGGATAAAACGGCCGGAATGGAGTCCACCGCAAAGATAAGGTCCGACATTTCAATTACCACCACCGCGGCAAGCAGCGGCGTGGCGAAGCGTTTGGCGTTTTCGATTACGAAGAAGTTTTCGCCGTGGTAGTCGGTTTTAAGCGGCATGATTTTTTTAAGCGTTTTCAGCACGAACGAGTTGCCGGGGTCAAAGGAGTCGTCCTCTTTTTGAAACAGCATTTTGGCCGCCGTGAATACGAGAAGCGCGCCGAAAACGTACATTGTCCACGAGAACATGGAAATCAGTTTTACGCCTAAAAAAATGAAAGCGAAACGCAAGATGACCGCGCCTAAAATACCCCATAAAAGCGCCTTAGGCTGTAAATGGGACGGAATGGCAAAGTAGCCGAAAATCATGATGAATACGAACATGTTGTCTACGGACAGTGAGTATTCAAGCACGTAACCCGTGTAAAACTCAAGCGCGTGGCGCGGCCCCTCGGCCAGCCAAATCGCGCCGCCGAACAGCGCGGCCAGCGTTACCCAGGCGCATACCATAAGGGCGGCTTCTTTCATGCTTACTTTGCCGTGGTGTTTATTAAGGACGGTTAAATCTACAAACAACGCCGCCAGTACGGTTACCCAAAAGGCAACCCACATAATGGCGGAAACGGTGGTGGTGACGGGTTCCATTTCTGCTCCTGATTAATAAAGATATATAAAATTATAGCAGTTTGGAAAAGCAGGGGTGAACTCTTTTAAAAGGGGAGGAGCGAGAATGAAGTCCGCGTGCTAGGAAGCAGCAAAAAAGCCGAGGATGGGAGTCCCCTACGGTCTTTTTCCTGACGGAAAAAGCCTTCGGGCCGGGCCTCGCGGTTTTTGCCTTGCGCACTTAGCTGGCGCAAACAAAAACATCGCTCCGGCCTTCTCCTCCCAACGCGCACCAAGCAGTTGGTGCGCTTCCCGGCTGACAAAAATCCACCCTTGCGGGTGGATAAAGTCAGCCGAGGATGGGAGTCGAACCCACAACCTACGGTTTACAAAACCGTTGCTCTGCCAGTTGAGCTACCTCGGCGTTAAATCTGTATACATATCATAGCATTTTTTACGGCGCGCTCCAATCGGCTATTATGCTACAATGACGAAAGGAGGGGTTACATGAAAAAAGTTTTATCTTTATTTTTTATTCTTGCGTTTGCGCTTCCGCTGTGGGCGGAGAAACAAAACTGCAAAATTTCGTCCGAACGGCCGGTAAAATTGTTGGCTGCGGAAATGAACCGTTCGTTTAAAACGCTTAAAAAGCTCAATCCGCCCGTTTATTATATGTCTTATACGTATACGGACGCGGTTTACCGCAGCGTGTATGTGCAGTACGGCGGCGTCAGTTCCAGACGTGAGTTTTTTTATCCGCAGATGGATGTGCAGGTGCGCGTCGGTTCGCCGGAGATGGATAATACCCGCAAGCTGAAAAATTCGCAGGATGATTATTCGGTCGTCCGCGGAGGAATGCCTGCGTTGGAAGGGGACGGCACCTCTTTTATGCGCGCCGTGTGGTGGCTTACGCAAAAAGCGGTGGAGCGGGCCCAGCAGGATTACGGACGCGTTCAGGCGGACGTGCAGGGCGCTTCGCAGCGGATGGATGATTCGCCGGATTTTGTATTTCCCGCCGTATCTTCGTATTGTTTTACGCGGGAGTTCCCTTCTTTTGACTGGGACGCGCTTGAAAAAATGCTTTTAAAAGTATCCCGTCAGGTGCAGGGAAATCCCGTAGTACTGGACAGTGACTTCAGCTTTTCGGCCACGCTCGGGCACCGGTATTTTGTGGATTCCCGCGGAACCCGGTTAAAACAGCCCATTATTGATTTCCGCATACAATATTCTCTGTACGGTAAAACGGCCGACGGGTTAGAATTGAAACGCGGGCAGGCTTACAACATCGTTTCGGCGGAGGATATCCCGACGGAAGCCGCGTTGTCGGCGGCGGTGGCGGAATCGGTAAAAGAGCTGGAAACGCTCTACCGTGCGCCGCTGGCGGAACCCATTACGGCCCCGACGATTTTAAAGAGCCGTGCGATGGGCGTTTTTGTGCACGAAGTGTTGGGTCACCGTATGGAAGGACATCGCCAGAAAGAAGACTCTTTCGGCCGGACGTTTACTTCCAAACTGGGCCAGCAGGTAACGGCCCCGTTTATCAGCGTGGTGGACGACGCTACTTTGCAATCTTTCAACGGTGAGCCGCTGTGCGGATTCTATGAATACGACGACGAAGGCGTTAAATCCCAGCCCGTGGTAATGATTGAAAACGGCGTCTTAAAAAATTTCTTAATGAGTTCCAGCCCCATCAAAGGTTTCCCCGTTTCCAACGGGCACGGGCGGCGCAGTGACGGCAAACGGGCGGTGGCGCGCATGGGCAATACGCGCGTGGTTGCGTCCGAAACCGTTTCGTACGACGAACTGGAAAAAATGCTGGTTGAGGAAATCCAACGCCAGGGCAAGCCGTACGGGTTTATCATTGACGATTTGTCCGGCGGATTTACCATGACGGATACCAACTCTCCGCAAGTGTTTAAGCTGAAACCCAGATATGTTTACCGCGTATATCCAGACGGCCGCAAAGAAGTCATCCGCGGCGTGGACATTGTGGGTACGCCGCTTGTCAGTTTTTCGCAAATTATCGCTGCGGCCGACGATGACGCTGTGTTTAACGGCAATTGCGGCGCGGAATCCGGCTGGGTGCCGGTATCGGCCATTTCCCCCAGCGTGCTGTTAAAGACGCTGGAAATCGAGCATACCGCCAAAAGCGCGGTCAAACCGCCTATCCTTCCGCCGCCGGATGCGGTGAAAAAAGGAGGTAAAAAATGAGAAAATTTTTAGTTTTCGCGCTTTGCTTTGCCGTATTTTTGCCGCCGGCTTTTGCCAAACAGGCGCAGCCTTCGCTGCCGGATAACGTTTACTTCCGTGCCATGCAGGATGAGATGAACCGCACGCTCAAAGAATTGCGCTCTCCCGGTTCTCCCGCGCCGTACTATGCGGCGTATAAAATAAGGCATGCGCTGACCCTGTCCTTTTGGGCTTCTTTGGGGCAGATGCGTTTGAGTTCCTTCGGGCCGGAGGAAAATCTGTCGGGCGTGACCATTTTGGGCGTCGGTTCGGATAAGAACGATCAGCTCGGTTTTGAAAACAACCGTTTTTCTTATGACCCTTTCGGTTCCAGAAACATACCCTCCAGTTATGACGGCATTCGCCGTGACTTGTGGAATTTGTCAAACAGCGAATACCACATGTCGCTTGATTCTTTCGTTAAAAAACAGGCGTATAAGCGGAAAAAAGAATTATCCACTGCGCTGCCGGACGCAGTTCCCGCGCCGCAAGCCGCGGTATTTGAAGAAGCGGAGAAGTTTGACCTGCCGGACACCGCAAAGTGGGAAAAAATCGTCAAAACGCTTTCCGCCAAGGGCAAAAATGTGTCTCAACTGGATAATTTTGAAGCGGAATTTACCGACAACCATTGGGAATACTATTATTTAAACAGCCTTGGAGGCGCGTACCAGACATTATTCCACCAGGTAACGCTGACCCTGTTCGCACGCCTGCGCAATCGGGACGGACATGTGCAATCGTTTTATGAGTACATTCCCATTTCCGATTACCGTACGCCGGACGAAAAAGCCCTGGAAGAAAAAACGGATGCTTTTTTGGCTGAAATGCTGGAACGTTACAATGCGTACAAAGCCGAATCTTATTTAGGGCCGGTGCTGTTGCGTCCCCATGCGGCCGCACAGTTTATCGAAAGCAATTTTGTGTGGCAGGTGGAAAACGTAAAGCCGTTATTGTCCGATTTGTACGAGCAGGACCCGCATGCGGGCAGTTTCCGCGAGAAAAAAGGGATGCGCGTGCTGTCCAACGTGGTGGATATTGTGGATAAGCCGCTTCTGCGCGAATACAAAGGGCTCCCCTTGTTCTATATGCCGGTGGACGATGAGGGGGTGCCGTCACAGGAATTGAAGCTGACTTCCCTGGGGCGTTTGCGCGCGTTTCCGCTGTCGCGCCGTCCGCTTGCGGAAGGGCACGAAAGCAATGGGCACGCCCGCTTGTCTTCTTATTCCTATCCGCGGGAAAGTTTAACAAACGTGTTTGTTGAACCCAAGACGCCGCTGTCGGAAGAGGCGTTACAAGAAGAATTTTTGGCGATGTGCCGCGATTGGGATCTAAAGTATTGTTATGAGCTGGAAACCTACGGCGACTCCACCAACCGCGCCTGGCGCGTGTACGCCGAAGACGGCCGCCGCGTTCCCGCTTACGGGTTGGATTTGAAAAATATTTCCACCCGTTCGCTGCGCGATATCGCCGCCGCCGGCGGGGAAGACGCCGTTTATTACACGGGAAATGCGGACCGTCCCGGCACGATTGTAACGCCTTCCTTACTCTTGGAAGAAGCGGAAATTCTGCCGGTGGACGCCAAGCCGGACCGGGCTCCGTTCGTTCCCAAACCGTAAATTTGTTATTAAGCAGAAAAGAGGCGGACCCGAAAGGTCCGCCTCTTTTTGCGTTACAAAGGGTTATTTTTGCGGGAGAAACGTCAGTAATTTGGCCGCCACCTGTCCGACAAACGTATCGGTGTCGGCCTGGCTGATTTTTTCCAGCTGTTTTTTAGACGCATTCTTTTTGCCCAGGCGGTACCAATTCATTGCTTGGATGAATTGGGCGAGTTGGTTGTCCGGCTGTTGTTTTAAAATTTGCGCGGCGGTTGCCAGAGAATTTTTGTAGTCGCCGTCTTTATATAACCACAGCGCTTTTTGGGCCAGTAAATCCCGCCGTCCGGGAGCCAGCAGGAGGGCGGCTTCCAGGTCTTGCAACGCTTCTTGCGGCTGGCCGAGCCCCTGGCGGGCATAGGCGCTTAAACGCCAAAAATCGGGGTTTTGATCGTTATTGGCAAGGGCCATGGTGATGTTGATAAACGCATTTTCAAAGTTGCGCTGACGTAAGAATGTTTCGGCGTAGCGGGCGCGGTGGCGCGCGTCGGCCGTCGGGTTGAGCTCGAAGAAACGGTCGTAGGTTTGGCGCGCTTTGGAGTAAAAACCCATGGCGGAATAGTTGGCGGCCTGGCCGGAAAGCGCGTCGAGATTGTTGGGCTCCTGCGTAAGCACGCGGGCATACAGTTCAATCGAGCGGTTGGTTAACCCGGTTTGCTGGTACAAATTGGCCGCGGCCGCCAAAAGCGGCGTATTTTTAGGGTGAAATTCCAACGCTTCCAAATAAACTTCCAACGCTTTACTGAGGTTGTTTTGCTGTTCGTAACTGGCGCCGAGCAAACGGTACGCGCGCGCTTCGCGGCGTTTTACATTTTTTGTTTTGTAGATGTATTCGGTCAGTTCCGTGATGGCGCGGTCGTACCGGCCGGAATTATACAAGTCGCGCGCCTGGACGTATTCTTTGCGGTCGCCCGCCGGGGCCAGGCCCAAAAATCCCGCCGAACAGGCCGCCGTCCACAGCGCGGCCGCGGCAATAAAAAGGGGTTTATAATTTAAGCACATAAGGTAACGCAAACAACAGGATGTCTTCCTGCAGCGCCTCCATGTTCCGGGTGGCTTCCTGAATGCCCACTTCGCCCGCTTTGTGTAATTTATCCAGCTCCAGGGTGCCGATATCCAGCACGCGGTTTGTCAGCACGAAATTGGCTTTTTGGGCCGCTTCTTCAATGTCATTTACATTCCTGCGCTGTTTTTGCTGGAGGCACTGCTGGGTATGAACGGCCTTTTGTGGGCCCAGCCGGCGGCGGACATACTGTCCACCGCTTTGGTGGCCGTGCTGTATATCCGCACCAGCCGCCGGATGATGGCGGCCCAGGGAACATACAAAAAGGCAGGCGGTGCCTGCCTTTTCCTTATTCTGAAAACCTTGCCTTGTCCCGGTCGATCTGCTTTTGATAGCGGTCTGCCTCGGAAAACACACAGCCGCAGTACTTCTGCATATAGAAGCCCAGCTCCCGGGCCCTTTGATTCCCGGCCCGGAAATTGGGGCGGAAATCCCGGTACAAAAATTCCACGCCGTACTGCCTGGCGTATTTTTCCGCCGCCCGGATGATCCCCTCGTGGTCCTGGTAAAGGCTTGCCAGCAGGGTGGTGGTAAAGTGGGTGAAGCCGTGCTCAGCAGCGTAACGGGCCGTGCCCTCGATGCGGTGCTCATAGCAGTAGGCGCAGCGGTGGTCGATGTCTCCCGCCACATGCTCCACGAACTGCCGCAGGCCGTAATCCTCCCGGACCCGCACCTCCATGCCGATGGTGGGGGCGTATTCCAGCAGGCAGTCCCGCCGGGCCTGGTATTCCTTCCAGGGGTGGATGTTGGGGTTGTACCAAAAGGCCACCGGCTCAATGCCCTCGGCCCTAAGGGGGTCGATACAGCTGAGAGAGCACGGTGCACAGCAGCAGTGGAGCAAAACGGTATCCATAGGGGTCGACCTCGTTTTCATTCTAAAGTGGGACAAGTATATCATAAGATTGGATAAATGAAAAGCATCAAAGATTTTTAACAAATTCTTTACAGCCTTCGGTGGGATTTCCAATTGCACATTCTGTCGAAAAAGAGTAAGATACGAACTAATGTGGTATCGTATCGGGTACGGGCTGAAAAGGGCACGTAACCGTTTTCCTGAAGGAGGCATGACTTTGAAAGTAGGACTTGACGTGGGGTCCACCACCATTAAATGCGTGGTTCTGGACGACGCGGACCAAATCGTTTACAGTACATATGAGCGGCACTTCAGCCACATCCTGGAAAAATCCGAGGAGCTGCTGCGGCGGGTGGCGGAGCGGTATGTGCCCGGCGGACGGGCGCTGTGCGCCATTTCCGGCTCTGCCGGCATGGGTATGGCGGAGAGCGTGCATGTTCCCTTCGTGCAGGAGGTGTTCGCCACCCGGGTGGCCGCCAACCGTCTGGTGCCCGGCTCCGATGTCATCATCGAGCTGGGCGGTGAGGACGCCAAGATCCTCTTCCTCACCGGCGGCACGGAGGTGCGGATGAACGGCTCCTGCGCTGGCGGCACCGGCGCCTTCATTGACCAGATGGC
>CALYRQ010000005.1 GCA_945483375.1 uncultured Elusimicrobia bacterium | reverse complement strand
GGGTATAGAATGAGGAAACGGATTTTGTGAGGAAATACCAAGGGGTTGTATTGTTTTTTTTTTTTGATAATATAGGGTCATCCCGTAGAGTTTCTGTACGGGATCTCCCTTTTATGGTTTATTTCATTAAAAGCGGTAGATCCTGAGCAGAAACCTCTCAGGATGACTTTTTTAATAGGGAGTACAATATGAAAGGTTTTACGTTAATAGAGCTGTTAGTGGTTGTACTAATTATCGGTATTTTATCGGCAGTGGCGTTGCCGCAATACCAAAAAGCGGTGGAAAAATCCCGTGCGGCCGAAGCTGTGCAGCTGCTGCGTTATATGCATCAGCAGGGAGAATTGTGCATTTTGGCGAACGGAGAACAGGCTTGCAATCAGGTCCGTAATGAAGATGCGGGAATAGAGTTGGGGGCCGGCTTTGAATGCACCTTTAATGGCGATGAAGAAGTGTGCTGTAATAAAGATTGGTGTTATGCAAATGGTTCGCTGTCCTGGGGTTCTTATTGTGCTACAGGGCTTGTTAACGGCCCTATAGCCAGAAGAAGAGAAGGCAATCAGTCGATAGATGAAGCATTAAAATATACGTTGCAGTATGAAACTTGCGAAAGTGCTCCGTATAAAGGGCAAATTGTTTGTTATGACAGTGAAAAATGGTGTAAATTATTTCACGGAGAAGGCAAACCGATTTAGGCGTGTTATAAAAAAGGCCCGGAACATAAGTTCCGGGCCTTTTTTCTTTCAGAAACTTTTATTTTTCTTCTTTCTTTTCTTCTTCGTCAAACGCGGGTTTTACTTTGGGGCTGTTTGCCACCAGGTCTTTAATCGGTTTGATTACCTGCGCTTGTTTTTTGAGCGTGCACGGTCCGCCGATGCATCCGCCTTTGCAGCTCATCACTTCCAAGAGTTGGAAATCTCCCGCCCCTTTGGCGTAAGCGTTGAGCATCAGCATGGCTTTTTTATCAAGGCCGTTAATCGCTAATTTTTTGAACGGACGTTTGCCGTTTAAAGCGTTTTCTACCGCCTGGGCTACACCGCCCGTTACACCGTAGTAGCGCGCTTCGCCGGAGATGTTCGGGTCCAGCGGCATTTCTTCGCATTCGGCGGGTTTAATGCCTTTGGCGTCCAGCATGGCGGCCAATTCTTCGTAGGTCATTACGTAGTCGATGTTCGGGTCTTCCATTCCTTCCACGCGTTTGGATACGCAGGGACCGACAAACACGGTGGTGAACCCGTTTTTCTTTTCGATGTCGGCGGTATACGAGGCCGGCGTCTTGGTGTGGGATACAAATTCTTTCAAAGCCGGCAGATGTTTTTTGACGGCCTGAATCCACGCCGCGCAGCAGGAGGTGGTCATAAACCGCGCTCCGCCTTCCAAGCGTTCGATAAGTTCGCGCGCTTCATTGGCGGTGGTGATGTCTGCGCCTTCGGCGACTTCGGTTACTTTGTCGAAGCCGGCTTTTTTGACGGCGGTCATCAGCTGCGGCAGTGTGCAGTTAAACTGGCCGACGATAGACGGCGCAATCATGGCGCACACTTTGCGGGTACTTTTGATGGAGCTTAAAATGTCGATTAACTGGCTGCGTTCCATAATGGCGCCGAACGGGCAGGCTTCCATGCAGTGGCCGCAGGAAATACATTTTTCAAAATCAATTTCCGCAAATCCGTTTTCCCCTTTGTGGATGGCGTTTACGGGGCAGGATTGTTCGCACGGAACGGGTACGTATGTAATCGCGTTGTAGGGGCAGGCTTCTTTGCACTGGCCGCAGTTTTTGCATTTGTCGGCGTCAATTTTGGATCGTCCGTTTTCAAACGAAATGGCGCCGAATTTGCACGCCTGCTGACACGGGCGGGCCAAGCAGCCTTGGCACGCTTCGGTTACGATGTGGCGCGCTTTTACGCAGCCTTTGCAGGCAATGTCCATAACGGTAAGCGGTACTTCGGGCACGTCTTTGCGCAGGAGGGCTTCTTTGGCGTAGTCGTTAAGAGAGGTCGCCTCGTCGTCTTTTTCCACGCTGCAGCCTAGCGCGGCCAACGTGCGGGCGCGGAATACGGCGCGTTCTTTGTAAATACAGCAGCGCACCGCAGATTTGGAATCCTGCGGGATGACGTCAAAAGGGATACGGTATGCTTTAGTTTCAAGCAATCCTTCGTCAAAGGCTTTCACGACGCGTTTTAACGCTTCGCGTTTAAAGTATACGGCTTTATTATCTGATGTGTTCATAATTACTTATATTTTACCATATTTGGGGGTATTCTATTGGAGGATAAGGCGCGCCAAAAGGGGGTTGTGGTCGGACGCGTCCGTACACCGCACCCCGGCAGCCAGGGTTTTTAGGCCGCGCGTAAATAAAAAGTCCACCGTGCGCCCCAAACAGCGGGTGCGCGTATCGGGCGAAAAAGGCACTTCCGTCAGCCGGGCGGAGCGGGCCAGGTCTTCCAGCAGGTTGCGGCGTTTTTGGTTCCAGGCGTTAAAGTCGCCGCCTAAAATGACGGGGCCGTCAAACCCCAGTAACAGTTCGGCCGCGCGCGCGAGGTTCTGTTCAAACGGTTTTAAGCCTGTAAAATTGATGGCGTGTACGTTGACGGCAAGCAGTTTTTGCCCCGTTTCCAGCGGAAGAAGAACGGCGAGCGTCATTTTCGGCATTTTTAAAAACGGTTCCCGCGCTCCCTGTTTGAACCAAATTTGTTCCGGCGCGGTGCAGGCCCCGGTGGCAACGCCGGTAGGAGCCTGTTCTTTGAGCGAGAAAAAGCTGGCCGCGTGCGTCCAATATAGCGGCGTCTGTTCCAGCTGTGTGGTAACGCGGGGGGTAAGGCGCGCTTCCTGGGCCAGGAAAACGTCCGCCGCCGCGGCCAGCGCGTTAAATTCTTCCGCCCAGCCGGTGCATTTGGATTTTTGCCAATTCCACACGCAAACGGTCAGCTCGCGCGGCAGCGTTTTGCGCGCCGCGCGGCCCGCGTGGGATAAAGTTTGTTCCGGCCGGGGTTGTTTATAAAACATGGGTTAATAATAGGGCGTGAGCAATTTAAAAGCGTTGTCCGTTATTTTGCGCCAAAACGGCGGGTGTAAATGTTCTTCCGGCTTTTCACTGCGGGAGATGCGCTTTTTGTGTTCGATGATTTTTTCCACTTGTGTGGCCAAATCTTTGTCCACACATTCCAGGTTACATTCAAAATTTAATTTAAAACTGCGTACGTCCCAGTTGGCGGAGCCGAAAAACAGCCATGCGCCGTCCACCAGTAAAATTTTGCTGTGGTCAAACGGAGGTTGGGTGCGGTAGATTTTTACGCCTTTTGTAAGCAGGCGAGCAAAGTTGGCGCGCATGGCGCAGTCCATGCCGAAGATATTGCTTTTAGACGGCAAAATAATTTCCACGTCCACGCCGCGCATGGCGGCTAATTCAAGGGCGGTCAAAATGTTATTTTCGGGCAGGAAATACGGCGTAACGATTTGTACGCTTTTTTGCGCGCAGGAGAGTGCGCCCAACACCATTAGTTCGATTTTGCCGAAGTCGCTGTCCGGCCCGTCGGGAATAATGCGCGCGGGCATGTGCCCCGGCAGGCGTCCTTTGGCGCGGAACGAAGCGGGTACAAAATGTTTTTTCCCGGCGAAAATCCAGTCTTCTTCAAACACGCGCGACATTTGGTCCGTCACCGGGCCTTCGACCTGGAAAGTAACGTCGATAATCGGTTCTTTGGGGTTCGTTTTTACCAAATTCCCCGCGGCGATGTTCATACCGCCGAAAAAGGCTTTTTCACCGTCCACAATCAGCATTTTGCGGTGGTTGCGTAAATTTAAAAACGGCAGCGTGACGGGGCTTTTGGATGGCAGAAAAACGGCAAATTCCGCGCCTTTTAATTTTTTAAGTGCGGCGGCGATGGTCGGTTTGGAATAATTAAGCCCCACGCCGTCCACCATCACTTTTACTTTCGCGCCGTTTTTGACGGCCTGCTCCAGGGCGGGGATGAACATTTGGCCCGCTTTGTCGTTGTCAAAAATATAGCTTTGCAGGAGCACTTCTTTTTTGGCTTGTGCGATTAGTTTGCACATTTCGGGGTAGGCTTCATCCCCGTTTACGTACGGTTTCGCCCGGTTGCCCAGGGCAAAACGCTGGGGGTGTACTTTATACCCCAGCCGCATGAGTTGCAAAAACGGGGCGGGAATTTCCTGTTCGATTTCTTTTTGGCTTTTGCCCGTTAAGGTAAAAATATCCGGCCCTTTATTGCGCAGCGCAAGCGCACGGCGGCGTATGCGGTTAATGCCGAATAAAATGTAAATAATACTGCCCAATACGGGGGCCAGCCACACAAGGCCGATCCAGCCGATGGAACTTTTTACATCGTCTTTTTTTAGCAGAATGTGCATCGTGACGCTGATTTGCAGCGCCAAATAAAATAAGCCCGCCAGTCCGACGGAGTGAAGTGGTATGTTCGTTTCCATAGTGTTATTGTACGCGTGCCGAACTTTTTGCCACGCCCAAAAACGGGTTATTAAAACGGGTTGACGGGGATTGGCGTTCCGGCGGGGACTTTGCTGGGCGTCGGCGGCGGAAATTTGGGGTTATTGACGCGCGGCATGTACATTTGGTCTTCCACCGTACCGCCGTAAGCGAGGGCTTTAATGGGTTTGCGGCGCGCGGCTTGCTTGCGTTTTTGTTTTTCAAGCTGGGCGGCTTTGTCTTGCGCCTGTTTGTTTTGGGCGCGGAGTTTTTCGTTGGCTTCCGTTAATTTTTTGGCGTAATCGGCGTATGCTTTTTCCCCGGCCAGCATTTGGGTCAGTTCGTCGCCGTCGAACACAAAGTAATAAGGGGCGGGCGTTTTATGGTTTACGTCGGAATACGTTTGCTTGTAAACGGCCAGCGTTTTTCCGGCGGTTTCGTCTTCCAGCGCGGATGCCTGGGCCGTGCCGCCGTAAACGCGCAGAAAATCTTTCAGGCTGACGCCCATGTTCACGCCGTATTTTAAATTGACGGCTAGCACGTCTTTTAAATTCGCCGCACAGGCGACGAAGGTTTGCGGATCTTCGGCTTTGAATAAAAATTTGCGGTAATCGCCGTCATTCGTGCCGTAGCGGACGAACGCGTATTCTTTGGCATTGTCCGAACGGAGGATATCGTCTTTGGTGGAAACGTTTTCTACGGAATAAAGCACATGGGAACGGTCTTTCCCGCGGAACAGGCGGGTAAGTTGCAGAGCGTTTTTATCCCAAATGGATACGGCGGCTACAGGCGCGGTTTGTTCGCCGCGCATTTCAATAACGATTTCGGGTTCTTCCGCATGGTTTTGCGCGGCTGCGGCGCCGGCTAAGAGAAGTGACAGAATAATTAAAATAAAGTGTTTCATTTTCCCAGTGTATCATTTTGGCGTCCGCGCGCCAAGCGGAAAAACGCCCCGAAAATATTTCGGGGCGTTTGGCGGAGTTTATTCAAAAAGTCCGGTGCTGAGGTACCGTTCGCCGCCGTCGGGCAGCAGCGTAACGATGTTTTTGCCCGCATTTTGCGGTTTTTGGGCTTCCTGCAGGGCCGCCCACAGCGCGGCTCCTCCCGATATGCCGGCCAATATCCCTTGCGTTTTGGCCAGTTCCCGCGCGGCGGCAACGGCATTTTCGTAGGCGACGGGTACAATTTCGTCCAACACGGAGCGGTCCAATAAAGACGGTACGAAGTTGGCCCCGATGCCCTGAATTTTATGCGGCCCCGCCTGCCCCTGGGATAGAAGCGGCGACGCGTCCGGCTCCACTGCAATAATTTTTACGTCCGGGTTCTTTTTCTTTAAAAAACGCCCCACCCCCGTAATCGTTCCCCCGGTGCCGACGCCGGCCACAAATGCGTCCACTTTACCGTTTAAGTCTTTCCAAATTTCCGGGCCGGTGGTTTCTTCATGCGCGAGCGCGTTGTTCGGGTTGTCGAACTGGCCGGGCAGAAAAGATCCCGGCGTGTTGTCGACGATTTCCAACGCGGCGTCCACCGCGCCCTGCATGCCTTTGGCGGCGGGCGTCAGCACGATTTGCGCGCCCAGCGCTTTAAGCAGTTTAACGCGTTCCGCGCTCATGCTTTCGGGCATGGTTAAAATACATTTGTACCCGCGTGCGGCGGCCAAAAAAGCAAGCCCGATACCCGTGTTGCCGCTGGTGGGTTCCACAATCGTTCCTCTGGGGCCTAGACGTCCTTCCCGTTCCGCCGCGTTTAACATAAACAGGGCGGCGCGGTCTTTTACGCTAAACGGATTGAACATTTCCAATTTTGCCCATACAATGCCCGGCCCCGGGTTTAGCCGCGTAATTTGTAAAAGAGGCGTATTTCCGATTGTTTGTTCCAGCGTGTTTGTTTTCATTTTTTAACTCCCAAAACCGAATTTTGCGTTTTACCCGCAAAGAACGCTTCGATGTTCTTAATAGTAGTATTCAAAATACGGTGCACCGCGTCAATAGAGTTAAACCCGATGTGTGGCGTGATAATCACCCGTTTGTGCTGTAAGAGCTTGCTGTTGGCGATAGTGTTCATGGCGAAATCGAGACCGATGTCCTGGTCTTTGATGATGATGTCGTCGTGCAGCAGGAAATCTTCATTTTCCAGTACGTCGAGCCCGGCCCCCGCCACTTTGCCTGTAACGATGTGTTTATACAGGCTTTCGGTGTCAATCAAGTCGCCGCGGGCAGTGTTGATGATGATGACGCCGTCTTTCATTTTGGCAAATGCCGCGTCGTTAAGCAGATGGCGGTTGTCTTTGGTGGATGGCGCGTGCAGGGTGATAATGTCCGATTTCGCATACAGTTCATCTAAAGACACGTAATGAATGTTGTAAATGCGCTGGAATTCTTCGTTTGGGTACAGGTCGTACGCCAGCACGTGCATGCCGAACCCGCGCGCCAGTTTGGCCACGTGACGGCCGATGGCCCCGGTGCCGATGATGCCGACGGTGTGGTCGTACAAATCAAACCCCAGGTAGTCGTTGATATGGACGGACGCGTTTTTCATGTCGTTGCGCGCTTCAATGATTTTGCGCGACAGGTTTAAGAGCAGCCCGAACGTATATTCCGCCACGGTGGCTTCGCCGTATTTCGGTACGTGGACGACTTCTATGCCGCGTTTTTTGCAGTAGTCCAGGTCAATATGGTCGATACCCGTCGAGCGCGTGGCAATCAGGCGCAGTTTGGGATATTTGTCCAATGTTGCGGCGTTCATTCTGGCGGCGGTGTGCACAAAGACAGAAATCGCCTCCGCGTCTTTAATTTTTTCGTAGGTTTCCGGGGCGGTGTTTTCGATGCTGTTTTCCAGGTAGATTACGTCGCAGTCGCACATTTTTTTATCGTGCAGATAATCCCGCGTAATGCGGTCCGTGTCAAAAAATACGATTTTCATAAATACCCCCTATTTAGTCTATGTATTATAGTGTGCGGGGCAATTTTGCCCCGATGTCTTTTTATATTAGTTTGCCTAATCATAAAAAAGGCGTTGAGTAAAATAGAAAATTTTATACAATTTGAGAAAGTTGTTTATTTTTCCCAAGGGGGATATGTAATGAAGCGTATATTTTCGTCTGCCGCTTTTTTAGCGTGCGGATTGTGTTTTTTTTTGGCGGCCTGCAGTAAAAAAGCGGAGCAGGCGGCAATGCCCGCGCCCACAGTAAGCGCGGTGACGGTTATCCAACGCGATTTGCCGTGGAACATTGAATACCCCGCGCAGGTGGCGGGCTCTTTGGAAATTCAAATCCGCGCGCAAGTAGGGGGCATTTTAGAAGCCCGTTTATATAACGAAGGCGAATATGTAACCGAAGGCACGCAGCTCTTTCAAATTAATGATAAAGAATATAAGGTGGCACTTGAAAAAGCGCAAGGCGCGTTGGCGCAGGCCATCGCGGAAGAAAAGCGCACCCAACGGACCTACCAACGGATCAAGAGTCTCCGTGCCGACAACGCCGTCAGCCAACAGGATTACGATAACGCCCTCTCCGCCTATGAGTCGGCCCAAGCCAACGTGCAAGTGGCTAAGGCGGGGGTAGGCAATGCGGAAATCAATTTGGGATATACAAAAGTTACCGCGCCTATTTCGGGGATTGCGGGCAAAGAATCGCAGTCCGTGGGCAGTTTGATTTCTCCAGCGGGTGAGTCCGGCCTTTTAACGACGATGGTGCAAATCAATCCGCTGTACGTCAATTTCTCAATGCCCAGCCGTCAGTTTGAAAAATTGGCCAGCGGCTTTTTGTCCGGTCAGATTACAATCGGCGGAGAAGACCAACAGGATTTTTTGAAGGCTGAAAAATACCGCGCCGCCAGTGCGCAGGAAGCGCCTGTTTATGTGGAGGCGGTCCTTGCCAATGGCAAAACGTATCCCGAACGCGGTAAAATTATTTTCTTTGACAGTACGGAAAACTCCCAAACCTCCAGTTTGGCAATGAAGGCGGAATTTGCCAATCCCAAAAACAGCCGCGCTTTAATGCCCGGCCAGTTTGTGCGGATTCACTTGGTGGGCGCTGTGTACAAAAATGCGTTGTTGGTTCCGTCTTCTGCGTTGTTAAATACGCAAAACGGTTTGGTGGCTTATGTGGTGGACAGCAACGATACGGTGGCTGCCCGTCCCGTACAGGCTGAACTGCAAGATAATATGTACATCGTTACCGACGGGCTAAAAGCGGGTGAACGCGTCATTAGCGAAGGTTTGATTAAGATTCGCGCCGGTCAAAAAGTGCAGGTGCAGCTTAAAGAGTTTGAAGTAAAAGTACCGCAAAATTCGTCCGGTGCGCAAGACGGCGATTTAGGAGCGGGTTTGGAGGATGCGTTAGTCCCCCCCGGGTCCGACCCCGCCCAAACCGCTGTTGCTGAGGCGCAAGCGGATGCGGCGGCCGCTTCCAACCCGCAAACGGTGCAGGGCGGCAATAAACCGCAAACAAACGCGAAATCTTCCGCTGATACGTCCGTCGAAACGGGGAAATAAGTTATGTTTTCAAAATTTTTTATTAACCGTCCGATTTTTTCCACGGTCATTTCGCTCTTAATTTTGCTGGCGGGTATTGTGTCTATTACAATGCTGCCTATTGAGCAGTATCCGGATTTAACGCCGCCCACCATCGCGGTAACGGCCAGTTACCCGGGGGCCAGCCCCGAAGTAATCGCCAACACGGTGGCCGCTCCCTTAGAGCAGCAGGTCAACGGGGTGGAGGATATGCTGTATATGAACTCCACATCTTCCTCCAACGGCGATATGACACTGACCGTTTCTTTTAAAGTGGGAACGGATCCGGACGAAGCAATGATTAACGTCAATAACCGCGTGCAAGGCGCGACGGCTACGCTGCCCGAGGACGTGCGCCGGTACGGGATTGAGGTCAACAAAAAATCTTCTTCCATTTTACAGTTAATCGCATTCTATTCCCCAAGCGGACAGTCCGACACGACGACTATCGGCAACTATGCGCTGTTAAATATCGTGGACGATTTAAAACGTATTGATGGCGTGGGCGACGCCCACGTTATGTCCGCCAACGACTATTCCATTCGTATCTGGATTAAGCCCGACGTGTTGTCCCAGCGCGGGCTCTCCGTCAGCGATTTGGTGTCCGCCGTGCAGGCGCAGAACGCCCAACGCGCGGCGGGTAAAATCGGCCAACCGCCGCTGCCCGTGAGCGTTGACCGTACGTATTCCATTATCGCCCCGGGCCGTTTGACCACACCCGAAGAGTTTGAGAACATTATCCTTCGCGCCAATGCGGATGGTACTTCGCTGCTGTTAAAGGACGTGGCACGTGTGGAACTCGGCAGCCAGACGTACGAATTTAACGGCAGTTATAACGGTAAACCTGCTGTTCCGGTGGGAGTATATTTGTCCCCCGGGGCCAACGCCGTGGCGACGGCCAAAGCCGTTTCCGCGCATTTAAAAACGCTGTCGCAGAATTTTCCGGCGGATTTGGATATTGATTATACCGTAGCGTACGATACCACGCTGTTCGTGTCTGCTTCTATTGAAGAAGTAATTCATACGCTTATTGAAGCGATGATCTTGGTGTTTTTGGTGGTGTACCTGTTCTTAAAAGACTGGCGCGCCACGCTAATTCCCTGTTTGGCGGTACCGGTATCTATCGTCGGTGCTTTCGCGGGGATGTTGTTACTCGGTTTTTCCATTAATACGCTGACGCTGTTTGGGCTTGTATTGGCGATTGGTATGGTGGTGGACGACGCCATCGTGGTTATTGAAAACGTGGAACGCATTATGCACGAAGAAGGGCTTGATGTAAAAGAAGCCACCATTAAAGCAATGGACGAAGTGTCCGGCCCCGTGGTGGCGATTGTGCTTGTGCTTTGTTCCGTGTTCGTTCCCGTGGCATTTATGGGCGGGCTGACGGGCGTGATGTATCAGCAGTTCGCCATTACGATTGCGGTGTCCGTGGTTATTTCCGGCTTAGTGGCTTTGACTCTTACGCCCGCGTTGTGCGCTCTCTTGCTTAAAAAGCAGGATCACCCCACCAAAGGGTTTTTCTATCAGTTCGACCAATTCTTTGAAAAATTTACGGGTAAATATACGGGTTGGGTGTCGTTTTTCATCCGGAGAGTCCCCGTATCGGCCGTAATTATTGCGCTTATTTTTGCGGGCGCGCTGGGATTATTTAAAATCGTTCCGAGTAGTTTACTGCCGGAAGAGGATCAGGGAATGTTAATGGTTGCGGCGCAGCTTGATCCGTCCGCTTCGCTTGCCAACAGTACGGAAGTGGGCGCGCAGTTGGAAAAAATTATTTTGGCGCAGCCCGCCGTAGAGCAGGAACTTACGTTTACCGGATTTGATTTGCTGAGCAATACGCAGAAAAGCAACAGTGTTTCCGCGTTCGTTGCGCTGAAACCGTGGAAAGAACGCAAGGCAAAAGGAATGTCGGCCACGGATATGGTGGCAAAGATTTACGGGGAATCCGTATATAAAATTCCCGCCGCCGTGGTGATGCCGTTTAACCCGCCGCCTATTATGGGTATGAGTACGACGGGCGGTTTGGAAGGATACATTCAAAACCGCGGTTCCGGTGGAAGCGACGAATTGGAAAAACAAGTGCAATCGTTTATTGAAGCCGCCAAAAAACGGCCGGAGCTTGCTTCCGTCAGCACCACTTTTTCCTCGGCTGTGCCGCAGTACACGATGACCGTGGACGAAATTAAAGCACAAGCGATGGGAGTAACGCTTTCGGAATTATATTCCACGCTGCAAGGTACGTTCGGCGTAACCTACGTAAACGACTTTACCTATTCCGGACGCAGTTTTAAAGTAATGATGCAGGCCGAAGGCGGTTACCGCGCTACGCCGGACCAGATTTCCGGTGTGTATGTGCGCTCGTCAAAAGGCTCGATGGTGCCGTTGTCTACGCTTGTTACGCTAACGCCCAGCTTGGGGCCGGATATGGTGGAACGGTTTAACGTATTCCCCGCGGCGAAGATTATCGCCAACCCCGCTTCCGGCTACAGTTCCGGCGATGCTATCCGCGCCGTGGAGGAAACTGCCAAGTCCGTGTTGGATTCCAACTTTACGCTGGCGTGGACGGGTACTACCTATCAAGAGCAGTTGGCCGGCAGTTCGTCCGCCAATGCGCTTCTCTTGGGTATGCTTGTGGTATTCTTGATTTTGGCCGCGCAGTATGAAAAATGGAGCTTGCCCGTGGCCGTTTTGCTGGCGGTTCCGTTTGCCATTTTCGGCGCGCTTTTGGGTACGTGGGCGCGCGGTTTATCCAATGATATTTATTTCCAAATCGCGCTGGTGGCGTTGGTCGGCTTGGCCGCCAAAAACGCCATTTTGATTGTGGAATTTGCGGTGCTTTTGAAGGAGCAGGGGCTGTCCGCGGCCGAAGCTGCCGTGCAGGCCGCCAAACTGCGTTTTCGCCCGATTGTGATGACGTCCCTGGCGTTTATTTTAGGCTGCGTGCCGCTTGCCATTAGTTCCGGCGCGGGCGCCGCCAGCCGCCACGCCATCGGTACCGCCGTGGTGTTTGGGATGTTGGCAGCCACGTGTATCGCGCCGTTGTTTATTCCGCTTTTCTTCTGCTGGTTCAGCGGCAAAAAGAAAGCGCCCGCACAGGGAGAATCCTTGGAACATAAAGAGGAACAACTATGAGAATAATCCGTTTTACCGCGCTGGCGGCGTGCCTTACGTTGCTTGCCGGATGTATGTTGGGGCCCAATTACAAACAGCCGGAGCTGGAACTTCCGACCGGCGAAGCGGCCGATAATTTCAGCGTTTTTACGAACGCCAAATGGTGGGAAGTGTTTGACGACCCAGTGTTAAATCAGCTGGAATCGGACGCTCTTGCTTATAATAAAGATTTGCAGGCCGCCGTCGCGCGTGTGGACCAGGCTCGCGCCGCCGTGGGGATTGCCGTCGCGGACCAAATGCCCAGTCTGTCGGCCGCCGCGGAATCGGGCCGCGCCGGGAATGACAAAGGTTCCGGCCAAACGCAAAGCACGGCGGGGCTGTCGGCTTCGTACGAACTGGATTTGTGGGGCAAATACCGCCGTTTGAGCGAAGCCGCCCGCGCCCGACTGCTGGCGAGCGAAGCCTCTCGCGACACCATTCGTCTTACCTTGACCGCCGATGTGGCCAATAACTACTTTGCGCTCCGAATGCTGGATGAACAGCTGTTAATCGCACAGCGCACGTTAAAAGCCCGCCAGGAAAACGTCCGCATTTACGAAAGCCGCTATAGAAACGGTTACAGCACGGAAGTGGATTTGAAACGTGTGGAAGCCAATATGGCCAGCGTACAGGCGCAGGAACGCCAGTTGCAACTGAAAATTACGCAAACCGAAACGGCTTTATCCGTATTAGTGGGGCGTTCTCCGCGTGAAATCGTGGAGAGTAACATCACCCGCGGTAAAACGATTAACGAACTGACGCTCATCCCGGATGTGCCGGAAAACCTGCCGTCCGATTTGCTCGCCCGCCGTCCCGATGTGCGCTCCGCCGAAGGGCAATTAATCGCCGCCAACGCCAATATCGGCGTGGCGCGTGCTTCGTATTTCCCGTCCATTCCGTTGACGGCCTCGGCCGGATACGCCAGCGGCGCGCTCGACAGTTTGTTCCAAGGCGCTTCCGGCGTGTGGGCGCTTGGCGGGCAGGTATTGGCTCCGATTTTTGAAGGCGGCAAAATCCGCGCGCAAAATGAAAAGGCCGAAGCCGAATATGCCGAAATGCTTGCCACGTACGAAAAAACGGTACAGGGCGCGTTTAAAGAAGCGTATGACGCGTTGGCCGCCAACCGTTTGAACCGCGAAATTTACGACTCGTACAAACAGCAGACGGCCGCCATGCAGAGAAGCTACGACTTGACCAAAAAGCAGGAAGACGCCGGGCTTATCGGCGTGACGGACTTGTTGGACGTAGAGGAGAATTTGCTTTCTGCCGAAATGAATCTGGCTTCCGCCCGTAACGACGAACTGGCCGCCATCGTCAATTTGTCCAAAGCGTTGGGCGGCGGCTGGAATGTGAAAGAAGGGTTTGGGCCGTATGAAGGGCTTGTCAAAAAACAACAAGCCGAGTTGAAAAAATAACAACTGATGTTAACTGACGTTTTACGCACAACGGATAAGAAAGAGATTTCTTATCCGTTGTTGCTTGTCCGGGCAACCATTTTCCACATTTGGCTAAATTCGCGTTCCTTTGCCACTCAGTGTACC
>CALYRQ010000004.1 GCA_945483375.1 uncultured Elusimicrobia bacterium | reverse complement strand
TCAAGCCGGCCATCAACGTCGGTTTGTCCGTATCCCGCGTAGGCGGATCGGCCCAGCGCAAATCCATGCGCAAAGTGGCTGGTACGCTTCGTATTGATTTGTCCCAGTATCAGGAACTGGCGGGTTTTGCCCAGTTCGGCTCCGAGCTCGACAAAGAATCTCAGCGCCAAATTGCGCGCGGCAAACGCATGACGGAACTCTTAAAGCAAGACCAATACTCTCCGCTTAAAGTAGGCGAAGAAGTGTTGGTGCTCTATGCGGGCGTGCACGGCTATCTGGACGGGATTGAAGTGACGGACGTGCTCGCTTACGAAAAACAGCTTTTGGCCTATGCCCGCGCCGAACATGCGGACGTATTAAACGAACTGAACACTTCCAACGAACTTACCAAAGAGTTGGAAGAAAAAGTGGTGGCCCTGCTGGACGCTTTTAAATCGGTTTTTAAAGCCGGCAAATAGGAGTTTTAAATGGACGCTAAAACGAAGAAAAAATATTTAGTTACCGGCGGCGCCGGGTTTATCGGTAGCAATATCGCCAAAACCCTGGAAGCGCAAGGCCATGAAGTAACCGTATGGGACGATTTTTCCAAAAACGGCAACTTCAAAAACTTAATCGGTTTTAAAGGCGACGTCATCACCGCGGACCTGTTTGAATACATGCCGCATGATATGTATTTCGACGCCATTTTCCACGAAGCCGCCATCACCGACACCACGGTTATGGACCAAAAAGCCATGATGGAACAAAACGTGGAAGCGTTTAAAAATCTGCTTGCCTTTGCGGCCGAAAACGAAATTAAAAAAGTAATTTACGCCTCTTCCGCCGCCACGTACGGCAACGGCCCGGTGCCCAATGTGGAAACGCAACCCACCCACCCGGAAAACGTGTACGGTTTTTCCAAGGTGATTATGGACAACGTCGCCCGCCAGTTTGCCGAAGATAATCATGATATGACGATTATCGGTCTGCGCTATTTCAACGTGTACGGCCCCGGCGAATACTACAAAGGCAAAATGGCCAGCATGGTCTACCAGCTTTACAACCAGATGAAAGAAGGCAAACGCCCGCGCGTATTTAAATTCGGCGAGCAGCAGCGCGATTTTGTGTACGTCAAAGACATCGTCAAAATCAACCTCTGCGCCTTGAACAACGGCAAAGAAACGGGCGTTTACAATGCCGCCACCGGTATCCCGCGCGACTATAACGCCATCATTAATTGCCTGAACAAAGAACTCGGCACGAACCTGGAACCCGAATACATCGACAATCCGTATCCGTTCTTCCAGCTTAAAACGCAGGCGGATATGACGCTTTCCAAAGAAAAACTCGGCTTTGAGCCGGACTATTCGCTGGAAGCCGGCATCGCCGACTACGTGTCCATCTTGGAAGCGCGCAACAAATAGGTGAACCATGGAATCGCTTAGGGACATACGGCAAAACATTAAAGCCATCAAATCCACGCAGCAGATTATGCAGACGATGAAGATGATCTCCAACGCCCGCATCCGCAAAGCGCAGGACGCGATGACCGCCGCCCGCCCGTTCGCCAAAAAAATGTTGGAAATGGTGGACGATTTAAAGCAAGACATTCTTTCCATGCCCCAGCCCGAAGAAGGCGAAAACCTCGCCGGCCGCGTGTTTGTCAACCGCACCGGCGATCCGTCCAAAATCGGGCTTCTCCTTATCACGGGGGATAAAGGCTTGGCGGGTTCGTTCAATGCCGTTATTTTGCGTGCGGCGCTGCAATTTTTGCGGGATCATAAAGATAAGCAAATTACGCTGTTTGCCGTCGGTAAAAAGGGCAGAGATTTTTTCGCCCGTTTGACAATGCCCAACCTGCATATCGCGTACGAAAGCGTGGGGATTTTCCCCAAAGTGTCATATGCGCATGCGGAGCTGTTGGGCGAAGCGGTAATGAAAGCGTTTTTGAAAGACAAACTCGGTTCGGTAACGCTTATTTACAACGATTTTAAGTCGCTTGCCAGCCAAAACTTGGTGGAACAAAAACTTTTACCGTTTGATTTTGAAAACATTAAAAACAAACGTGAAGAAAGTGATTTTGTGTTTGAACCGGGAATCAAAGAAATTTTCGATATTTTGGTTCCGCGTTTGTTCAAAGCCAACATGTACCGCATTTTGCTGGAATCTCAGGCCGCCAACCTGGCCGCTACCATGAACGCCATGGACGCTGCCAGCAAGAACGCCGGGGAGCTCGTGAACGCTTTGGGTGTAAAACTAAACAAAGTGCGCCAGGCGGGCATTACCAACGAAATTTTGGATATCGTCAACGGGGCCAACGCCCTTAACGGTTAACAATACAGGAAAATTATGAAGACTGGAAAAGTAATTCAAGTGATCGGCGCGGCGGTGGACGTGCAGTTCGAACAACAACACCTCCCCGCCATTGAAAACGCCGTAGAAATCGAAATGGAAGGCGGCGCTAAGATCGTGGCCGAAGTAGCCCAGCAAATGGGTGACGGCATCGTGCGTTGCGTGTCTTTGGAAAGCACGGACGGCCTTCAGCGCGGCGCCAAAGCCGTGGATACCGGGGCTCCTTTGCAAGTCCCCGTGGGCGAAGCGTGCCTCGGCCGCCTAATGAATGTTTTGGGCAAGCCGCAGGACCATAAAGGCGATATTTCCGCCGCCATGCACATGCCCATTCACCGCGATCCGCCCTCTTTGGAAGACCAGAATCCCACCCCGGAAATTTTTGAAACGGGTATTAAAGTAATCGACCTTATCGCTCCGTACATGAAAGGCGGTAAAGTGGGTCTGTTCGGCGGCGCGGGCGTAGGCAAGACCGTGCTTATTATGGAACTCATTAACAACGTGGCGCGCGAACACCACGGCAGTTCCGTCTTTGGCGGCGTGGGGGAAAGAAGCCGCGAAGGCAACGATTTGATGCTGGAAATGAGCGAATCCAAACTGTCCGACGGCAGTTCCGTGCTCGACAAAACGGTGTTGGTTTACGGGCAGATGAATGAACCGCCAGGCGCGCGCGCCAAAGTGGCTCTGACTGCTCTTACGCAGGCAGAATACTTCCGCGACGTAAAAGGGCAGGATACCCTGCTGTTCCTGGATAACATTTTCCGCTTCGTGCTGGCCAACTCCGAAGTGTCCGCCCTTCTCGGGCGTATGCCTTCGGCCGTAGGGTATCAGCCGACCTTAAACACCGAAATCGGCAACCTGCAGGAACGTATTACGTCCACCAAAAAAGGCGCCATTACGTCCATTCAGGCCGTATACGTGCCCGCCGATGACTTGACCGACCCCGGCGTAGCCGCCACGTTTACGCACTTGGATTCCACGTCCGTGTTGTCGCGCCAAATCGCCAGCTTGGGTATTTACCCGGCCGTGGATCCGCTTGATTCCACGTCCCGCATTTTGGATCCGCGCATCATCGGCCAGGAACATTACGACGTTTCCCAAAGCGTGCGCAAAGTACTGCAAAAATATAAAGACTTGCAGGACATTATCGCCATTTTGGGTATGGACGAACTTTCCGACGAAGACAAAAAAACCGTGGCCCGCGCCAGAAGAATCCAAAAATTCCTGTCGCAGCCGTTCTCGGTGGCGGAACAGTTTACCGGTTATCCGGGAAAATACGTCAAATTGGCCGACACGATTAAAGCCTTTAAAGGCATCGTAAACGGCGAGTACGACCATATTCCGGAATCCTGCTTCTACATGTGCGGCGGCATTGAAGACGTGCTTGCCAAATACGAGCAGGTAAAAGATAAAGAGTAAGCTATGTCCAAAAAACTGACCCTTAACTTAATTACGCCGGAAAAACAGCTGATTACCGACCTGCAGGTGGACATGGTGATTCTGCCCGCCTTGCTGGGGGAAATGGGTATTTTGCCTGGGCACGTCAAAACGATTGTGCAGCTGGGGATGGGTTCCCTGCGTTATAAAAAGGACGGGAAAGAAGAAGCGTTTGCCGCGCTGGGGGGCTTTGTGGAAGTGCTCAACGATGTGGTGAACGTGTTTGCCGAAAGCGCGTCGCTGGCGGACGAAATTGACGAAGAGGCCGAAAAGCAGAAAATCAAAGCGGCCAAAGCGTCACTGTCCAACAAGGACGCCGATATCGACTTTGAACTTGCGGAGTTGGAGATTAAGCAGGCGATAGCGAGGATGAAAGTCAAAAAACGGCAGATGTAATTATAACGGCTGTACTTAGCTTTCGCAGTACGCACGAAACGCAAAGAAAATTTCTTTGCGTTTCGTTGCTTTTTCGGGCCAACAATTTGCTAAATTCTGTTATCTTGTGCGTTCCTCGGCCTTGACGTGGCTACAGCCACGCCTATGCGGCCGACTAGCCCTCACAATCTAAAGCGAATTTAACAAATCAGGCAATCTTCTATTGTGTCATTCTACTCTGCACGGCACTTGAATAACGGCTGATGTTAACTGATGTTTTACGCACCACGGATAAGAAAGAGATTTCTTATCTGTGGTTGCTTATTTTGGCCGCTTAGACTAAAGGTTACGTCATCCCGTAAGAGCCTGCCCCGTCAAGTAGTTATACGGGGTTGTAGTACGGGATCTTGTTATTACGAAACAACAGATTCCCGAACCCTGCGGGCCGTCAACATTCGGGAATGACGAATGTGAGAAGCGTCCAGAATATATTTTTCCCGGCCATCTTATCCGTATTTAGGTTACAATATAAGCAGGAGGTTTTTATGGCAGACAGAAAACCGTTTATCGTAGGAATCGGGGAATTGTTATGGGACGTTTTCCCGACGGGCAAACGCGCCGGGGGCGCACCCATTAATTTTGTATATCACGCCACGCAGCTGGGGGCGGACGGATGTGCCGTCAGCGCCGTGGGCGACGACGACTGGGGCCGCGAAATTTTGCAGGAACTGGCGCGTAGCCACATTCAGGGCGTTATTTCCACTGTGCCGTATCCCACCGGGCGCGTACAGGTGGAACTCAAAGACGGCATCCCTTCTTATACCATTGTGGAAGACGTTGCCTGGGACCATTTACCCCTTACGCCCGAAGCGTTAACCGCCGTTTCGCGTGCGGATGCGGTGTGTTACGGCACATTGTCGTTGCGTCATGCGCACACGCGGGAAACGGTCAAAAAATTATTGGCGGCCGCCCCGCAGGGCGCGCTTCGGTTTTTTGACGTAAATCTTCGCCAGTCTTATTATTCCAAGGAACTTATCGAAGAGTTACTCGGCTTTGCCAACGTATTTAAATTAAATGACGACGAACTGGTCATCTTGCGCGATTTGTTTGGCCTAACGGGTTCGGACGAAGAAGTCTGCCGCGCCTTGCTGCAGAAGTACCATTTGCGCTATTTAATTTTTACAGCGGGAGATAAATACAGCGTTATTTATACGCCGGACGAAATTTCCCGCATCAACACGCCGCGCGTAACGGTGGAAGACACCGTCGGCGCGGGGGATTCTTTTTCTGGCGCGTTTGTTTGCGCCGTGTTAATGGGCAAAACGCTCAAAGAGGCGCACGAAGCCGCCGTCAAAATAGCCGCGTTTGTGTGCACCCGGGCGGGAGCCTGGCCGTCTTATCTTTAAGGAGGTTGTATGCCGGATAAGAAAAATGGATATTGGGTATTAGTCCCTATCATGCTGTCGTTTTTTGCCATGGGATTTGTGGACGCGGTGGGTGTTGCCACCCATTATGTAAAAGCGGATTTTAATTTGTCCGATTCCGTCGCCAATTTGTTTCCTTCCATGGTTTTCTTTTGGTTTTTGGTGTGCTCCGTTCCGACGGGTATGCTGATGAACAAAATCGGCCGCCGCAAAACGGTGCTGGCCAGCTTAATCGTTACCGCCGTTGCGCTCGCGTTGCCGCTGGTCGATTATTCGTTTGGCGTGATGATGGTTTCATTTGCGCTTTTGGGCATTGGCAATACGCTGATGCAGGTGTCGCTCAATCCGCTTCTTTCCAATGTGGTGGCGGGGGAAAAACTCGCCAGCGTCATGACGTTCGGGCAGTTTATTAAAGCGATTGCGTCTTTTTCCGCGCCGTTGCTCGCCGGATGGGCGGCGTTGCGGTTCGGCAGCTGGAAATATTTATATTTAATGTTTCTGGCGGAAGCGGCCGTAGCGTTTTTATTCCTGGCGCGTGAAAAGATTAAGGAAGAAGAAGTGACGGGCAAAGCCTCTTCGTTTGCGGATTGTTTCCGCTTGCTGGGGGACGGATTTATCTTTTTCTGCTTTTTGGGCATTGTGTGCCATGTGGGGGTGGACGTCGGCGTAAACGTAACGGCTCCGCGCCTTTTGATGGACCGCGCGGGGGCGGATTTAACCCAGGCCGGCTATGCTTCCAGCGTGTACTTTTTGTTCCGTACGCTGGGCTGTTTCCTGGGCGCGTTTGTGTTGGCGCGCTGTTGCGCCAAGAAGTTTTTTATGCTCAGTGCGGGCTGTATTGCCGTATCTATGGTGGGTATGGTTTTCCTGCATGGCGCGTGGCCGCTTTATGCGTGTATGGCGCTTGTCGGGTTTGGTAACTCCAACATATTCCCCATTATTTTTTCGCAGGCGATTTTGCATAACCCGCAGAAAAAGAACGAAGTGTCCGGCCTGATGATTATGGGCCTGTTCGGCGGCACGCTCTTTCCGCTTGCCATGGGGCTCACGGCGGATGCCGTCCATTCGCAAACCGGGGCCGTATTGGTGATGTCCCTTGGGGCGGCGTATTTATTGTGGATGATTAAAAATATCCGCGCCCAGGCCGCCTAAGCCGTTTGTAAAAGTTTTATAAAGCCGCCTTTCGGGGCGGCTTTTTTGCATGCGGAGCGACTCAAAAAAGTATAATAAAGTGTAGTTTATTTTAAAGGAGCTTACATGAGAAACATTACCCCCGTCAACTGGAAGCAATTTATTGCTCCCGCCGTTATTTTGATTGTGGCCGTCTGCGCGCTGGGTTCTTATTTTACCGTATCCGCGGGCAACGTAGCCGTAAAACTGCGCTTTGGTAAAATTGTGGGCGCGTACAGCGAAGGGTTGCACTTTAAACTTCCGCTGGTGGACTCGATTGAAAAATTCTCCGTCCGCATCCGCAAAGATTCTTTCAATACGGAAGCGTTTTCCAAAGATTTGCAGACCGTCGGTTTAACGCTGGCCATCAACCACCGCATTTTGCCCGACACCATCGAATCCATCTACCGCAACCTGGGGCCGGAATACACCGCCACCGTGTTAAAACCCATGGTGGAAGAATGGACGAAAGCCGTCATTGCCAAGTACTCGGCCGACAGCCTGATTTCCAACCGCGTGCAGGTGGCCAAAGAATTGGATGAAATTTTAAAATCCAAAATGGCGGAAAAACAGGTCATCGTTTCCGACATCGCCATCACGAACTTTGAATTTTCTCCCCAGTTTTTAAAAGCGGTGGAAGAAAAACAAATTGCCGAGCAGGAAGCCAAACGCGCCACCAACTTGGTGGAAAAGGTGAAAAAAGAAGCCGAGCAGAAAATTTTGCAGGCGGAAGCCGAAGCCAAATCGTTGCGTTTGCAGCGCGAAGTGGTGTCCGACAATTTGATTAAACTCCGCCAGGTGGAAGCGCAGTTAAAAGCCATCGAAAAGTGGGACGGCCGCATGCCCACCTATATGGCCGGCGACCAAATGCCGTTTGTCATGACAAGATAAACCCGCTTCGGGATTTTTAAAGGTATAATGGAAGAGAGCACGGCTCTCTTCCATTTTTTTATCTAGGGAATGTTACATGAAAACGGTTTTAAAACTGGGTTTGTTTTTAGCGGCTTTTTGCGGTATTTACTGGTTTGTTTTTTATCAAACCCCGGAGGAAAAAACATTCTCCCGGGAACTGGCGCTGGCGCAAAACGGCGATATGCAGGCCGCCGTGCGCACGGCGGACCTTTTTAAACGCGGAGAAGGCGTCAAACAAAACGGCGCGGAAGCCGCCGAGTGGTATCGTCAGGCCGCTGCGGCGGGGGACGCTGCGGCCGCATATGAACTGGCGGAACTTTATTTGACGGGAGATGTTTTGCCGCGGGACGAAGAAGAAGCCCTGACCTATTTACAGCTTGCCGCCCAGGCGGACGAACCGCGCGCCCAGCGCGAGTTGGCCCGGTTTTACGAAGAAGGCCTTGGCGGCGTGCCCAAGCATGCGGGGGAAGCGTTGTTTTGGCGGTTTTTGGCGGCGCAGAACGGGGATGCTGCTTCGGTCGCCGTGCTGGCTCGTGCGCGCGCAGAACAGCCAGAATTATACGCGCAAGTGAAAGAGTTGGAAGAAGATTTAGCCGCCGCCCGCGCGGGTGACGGCGAAGCGCGGTTGCGCGCCGGGCGCGTGTACCGCGCCGGACGGCCTGTTTTAACCGGTAACGAAGAAGCCACCCGCCTTTTGACGCTGGCCTGGGAAGAAAACCATTTGCCGCAGGCGGCATATGAACTTTCGGAGATGTACCGTGCCGGGGCGGGGGTGGAACAGAATCCCGTCAAAGCGGATGAGCTGCTGGCCCAAGCCGCCCAAAAAGCGTATCCGGCGGCCCAATACGCGTTGGGAGAAACGGCGTACAAGGCCGACCCTCCCAATTATCAAGACGCGTTTGCCTGGTTTTCCAACGCCGCGTCGGGCGGTTATCCGCAGGCGCAGTATATGACGGGCTTTATGTTGATGCAGGGCCAGGGAACGGAGCGTTCCGTGCCGCTGGCCGTTAAATTTTTCCGGGATGCGGCGGAGCGGGAACATGTTTCCGCGCAGTATGTACTGGGGCAGATTTACGTAAAAGGGCTGGGCGTGGCGGCCGACAAAAAAGCGGGTACGGAATGGTTGAAAAAAGCCGCGCAAAACGGCAGCCGGGACGCGCAGGCGCTGCTCGACACGCTGAATTAAAGTTTGTTTTTGAATATATCAAAACGTCCCCTGTTGTATAGGGGACGTTTTTGTGTTAATAGGGAAGATGCGAAATAATTTTGCGGGTGGTTTTACCCGAGGCGACATTATAGGTCAGCTGTATGAAAAAATCTTTCTCGGTTTTGTCCGTATATGAAAACATCTGGTGGCTGATAAAAATATGCACTTCATCGGGGTCGGCGTCCGGGGATAAGGTTTCCAGATGGGCGTAATCAACGTCTTTCTCCTGGTGATAGGTAACGAAATCGCCGGTGATATATCCGTCGGTAACGGTACGGATGCGCGCGATACTTTCGTTAACGTTTAGCTCTCCGATTTTTTGCCCGTTAAACAGAAGAGGTTGTAAGCTTTGGCCTTTGTTATGGTACGCCTGCAACATCCGTCTGATTTCCGCCGCCGGAACGGCAAAGCTGATCTTTTTAGAGTCCGAACTTCCAATGTGCACGCCCACCACTTCGCCCTGTTGGTTTAAAATGGGTCCGCCGCAGGCGCCGCCGCGTTCGGTAGTGTTAAATTCCAAAGACGTAATCAAACGGTTTGGTGTTACTTCTTTTATTTCGCGGTGGGGAACCAGGAAAAAATCGTTATTAAAAAATCCAAACGAATATGTTTTTTCTCCCGGTTTTGGTGTTTCCCCGGACAGTTTGAGCGCAGGAATGTCGTGCGGCCAGTCTTCGGGGAGCTGAAACAGCGCCAAATCAAGCATACCGGCGTTGCCGATGGCGGCAAATTCCACGGGGAACGGCGCGTAATCTTCCAGCCATACGGCGGGGTAAGCGCTCATAAGGCGCGCGATATGCGCGGCGGTTACGCCCCACAGGTACTTTTTCCCTTCAAGTTCTTCTGCTATCACAAAAGACGTAGCGGTAAACGGCTCCGCAAGCCCGGCAAACTCGGATACGGTTTCCCGCAGGGGCAGTACGGTGGCGCGGATAGGGGCTTGCAGGCCAAGCGCGGTTTCTTTCACGGCGATTTCGGGCGTATGGGCCAGGTGCTGGATGACCGGCGGCAGCGTGTGGGGCCGGATAGAAGGAATAGGGATATGGGGAATTTTGATGTTTTTGATTAGCTTCTGCGTATTTACCAGGTTGGAGGGAATACGCGGCAAACGGGGCTGTGCTTCAGCAGGGGCCGTTGCGTAAATACATAAAACGGCAAGTGGTAAAAATAAGTATTTGTTCATTTCCGAATTGTTTGGGTGATGTTATTTTCGCCCGCGGTCCATTCGTACCAGTAGGTTCGGCGGGCAGGGTAAATCCGGCTGCCGGACTGTATTTCAAGGCGGAACGAATCCCCCGGGTGTACGTCAAAAAATGTTTCTAAATGGGCAAAATCCATAAACGGGTAGCGCGGCAGTGTTTTTACTACGCGCCCGTTGCGAAGCTGCATGATAAATCCGATGGTGTCCGTCGGCTGCAGACGCATAATTTGCAGACCGTTAAATACAAGCGGGATGCCTTCCTGCGGGGAGTACGCGCCGCTTGCCTGGCGCGCCAGCGCGCGCAGCCAAAAGGCGGGAACGGCGATGCTTAAATCGTGCGCTTTGGCGTTAAACTGGCTGAGCGTGCCGGAAAACCACTCGGCCGATTGGTGTTTGTCGGCCAATAAACTTCCGATATGCACGCCCGCTACTTTTCCGTTTTGTAACAACGGGGCCCCGCAATAACCGTTCATCGGCGCGTTTGGCGGGACATATTTGGTTAAAATGCGGTGCCGGCTGGCAAACAGCACTTCCCGCGCGGGCTGGGATAAAAAGTTTCCGCGTGCAAAGCCGCTTGAAGAAAGTACGCTGTGGGCGGCGGGGAGTTCGTCCTCCAGTTCCAGCGGCCGGAGATATGGCAGCGCCTGCGGCGGGATTTCAAATAACGCCAGGTCTGCTCCTGCCACACTGCCTTCTTTGGAAGGCTTGGCCTCCAGCGTGACGGGGTCGCCGTTTTCGCCGGGGAACGTCATGTACGGCGTATGGTTGATGTCGTCCATCACGTGCCGGGCGGTTACGCCCCACACGCGGCCGTCAATATTCACGGCAAACGCGCTTCCTTTGTATTTGGATTCGGGCGTAGCCTGTACGGTAAAAACGGAACTGCGGATATCGGCCGGAATCGGGGCCGGCAGGGGCAACAGAGGGGCGTGTCCTGTTTTTAAAAGCGGTATGACGGCGCACAGCGGCTGCGGACGCAGGGCGGCGGCCACGGCGGCCCGGTCTATTTGGGCGCTCACGCGCGGCAGGTTTTTTAGAACGGCCGGAACCTGCGCGCTTGCGGGAAGCGCCGCAAACGTGAATACAATACCGATTACGCCGGAATAAAGTTTCATCATATAATTATTGTAAAAAACGGGTCCGTTTTACACCAGGGTCTTTGGCCCCAGAGATGGATAGGTCCGCGGTCCTAAAATAAAAAAGCCGCGAAGTAAAAAACTCCGCGGCGCAAAGAGAGGTTTTATCCGTTAGAACAGCAGGCTGACCGTCCAGACAAAAAATACGCCGCCCAAGGCCAGCGCCGCGCAAACGGGCACAAATCCAAACAGCCAGCCGCCGAGGGCTTTGCCCGCGCCGACGTTGCCCGCGCGCATCAGCGAACGGGTAAGGTACCCCAGCTGGAGCGCGAACGTTAGTAACAACGCAAGCGGCGAGAGCCAATACAGTTTGGCCTCCGGAACGGCCGCCGATATCAGCGCAAACGCAATCAGCAGTCCTTTAATAAACCCGGCCGAACCGATGAGGCAAAAAAGCTGTGCGGGGGAGGCTTTGATGCGGGAAAAATCCAAATATAACCCGCACAACGACGCGATAAAATACCCCGCCGTCAGCTCCGCCGCAAACACGGCCAGCAGTTTGAACAGCAACGAGGGGACGGACAAACCGTCGCCGATGTTAAAAAACAGCACCCAGCCGAGCGTGGCCGCAAAGTAGCCCGCACAGGCGTGCGCGAACGAGCGGCGTTCAAACAGGGTTTGTACGGCTTGGTGCGGGTCTTTGATATACAAAAAGTAAGTTTTAAGCAGGTTCATGGAGGCCCCTTAATTTACCCACAGGTACGATACGCTGGGCGTAGCCAGGCTTTGCAGCTGCTTGGCCAAAGACTGGTTTTCCATGCTGGAGCCGAACGAGAAAATCAGTTCTCTCAGTCCGTCCGAAGGGCGTTGGTTGATGACTTTGGGGTCTTTGAGCCCCGCCAATTCCCCGGCCAGCAGGCGGGCTTCTTCTTCCCCGCCGAGTTTGTCGATAAAGCCCAGGTTAAACGCGCGTTGACCCGTAAATACGCGGCCGTCGGTGTATTCGGTCAGGTTTTCGGGAGTAACGTCCGGGCGTCCGGCTTTTACAGCGGCGAAAAATTGCGTGTACGTATCGTTTACCATATCCTGCAAAATGGCTTTTTCGGCGTCCGTCATGGGGCGGTAGGCGGAACCCATGTCTTTGTATTTGCCGGAAGTAATGGGCATTACTTTTACGCCGATTTTATCAAAAAGGCCTTCCACGTTGCTGGTTTGCATAATCACGCCCACGGAGCCGGTAATCGTGCCGGGTTCTGCTACAATTTTATCCGCCGCCATGGCGATATAAAAACCGCCGGAGGCCGCCACGTCGCGGAACAGCGCCACGATTTTTTTGCCGTTGTCTTTGGCTTTTAAAAGTTCGCCGTAGATGTTTTGCACGGAAGCAACCGTACCGCCGGGGGAGTTGATGTCCAGCACGATGGCTTTTACGTTTTTGTCGTCTGCCGCGTCGCGGATTTTTTTGGCGATCGCGCCCGCGCCCGTGGGACGGGAGAACGGCCCGGAAGAATTGTCCTGCGCGATGACGCCGCGCACTTTAATCCAGGCGATGCCCGGCTTGGATGATTTGGATTTGGCAAGCGCGCCCGCCAGTTTGGCGGAGGCGGATTCTTCTTCGGGTTCTTGCACGGCGGGTTGTTCTTTTTCGCACACCGGGACGGGTTTTACGGTCAAATACAGCCCGCAACAGGCGGAAACGGTAAAAGTCAACAGCAGTAAAAATGCCCACAGGCCGCGGCCGGAAGACGGTTTTTTTGCGTCAGCGGTTTCTTTTTTCGCGTCACCGGGCGCCGCTTCGGCGGGGTTTTCCTGTGCGTCGGAAAACAGGGCGGTGTGTTCCTGTTCCATCAGTTTTTTCTCCCAGTTTTCGCGCGGCAGGCTGGTGCCGGTATCCGCGGGGAGAATGGTATCGTTTTCGGTTTCGGACATGAAAGGTTCCTCTCTCTTAAAAATGTTACTTAATTATACCAATTTAAATTGGTAAAATATGAGCAATCCCACTTTTATTTGGAGGCCTTATGTTTACTGGAGTTTATACCGCTCTGGCCACCCCTATGACTCCTTCCGGCACCGTAGATTACGTTGCCCTGGGCCGCCTGTTGGACGCACAGCTTTCTTCCGGCGTGCACGGTCTGGTGCTTTTGGGCACCACGGCCGAAACGCCCGCGTTGTCCGCGGCGGAAAAAACCGAAATTTTACGTTTTTGCACCCGTCGCGTAAACAAACGCGTTAAAATTATTATCGGCGCGGGTACGAACGCCACCGCGTCCACGCTTGAAAATATCCGCTCCGTGCAATCCTTCAACCCGGACGGCGTTCTTATCGTCACCCCGTATTACAACAAACCCAATCCCGCGGGGCTGATTGAGCATTTTAAACAAGCCGCCGCTTTGGGAACGCCGGTTATTATGTATCACATTCCGGGCCGAACCGGGCTTAAAATTTCCGGCGCCGTACTAGCGGAATTGTTGGCGGCCGTACCGCAGTTGGCGGGGATTAAAGAGTCCGATTACGACATGGCGCACGTAACCGATACCGCCGTCAAATACGCCGGCCGTTTAAGCTATCTGTGCGGCAATGACGATTTGTTCCCGGAATACTTGGCGTTAAACGCTTCCGGCATTATCAGCGCGGCGGCCAACGTGTTCGCCCCCGCGTTTGTGAAAATTTACGATTTGTTTACGCAGGGCAAACCGGCGGAAGCGTTTGCCGTATTTGCCGAGATTTATCCGCTGGTTAAAGCGTGTTATTTGGAAACGAATCCCACGTGCGTGAAATATATGCTTTCCAAAATCGGCTTCGGTGGGGAAACCGTCCGTCTGCCGCTGGGGGAAGTGTCGGCAGAGAACAAGGCTAAAATCGACGCGCTGCTAGCCCGCGCAAACAAAGAATTTTTTATTTCGGGAGATTAGTGATGAAAACGGTTGGAATTATCGGCGTGAACGGTATGGTGGGGCAGAATATGCTCGCTGAACTTAAAAAAGTGAAAACGCCATTTGAACTCAAGACGTTTGGCCGCAACGATGAAATTACGCCCATGGACGTGGCC
>CALYRQ010000003.1 GCA_945483375.1 uncultured Elusimicrobia bacterium | reverse complement strand
TTTCGGCCCCGGAAACCGGGAGAATCCACCAGCGTTAATATGCGTTTTTTGATACTTGTTTTTTGTGCGGCGGGGATGCTTTTGGGCGGCTGTGTGCGGGAAGAGTTAAAGACGATTGACGTCTTTTATACGGCCGACGCGGAAGGATTCTATTGGTCCCGTCCCGAACCCCGCTTGGAAAACCGCGAAGCCGGCGGTTACGCCGTACTCAAAAGTTTTTTGGATAAACAGGAACCCGGATTCCTCCTTTTTGACGGCGGCAACTGGTTCGGTTCCGCGCCGGAAGGTTCCATGACCAAGGGCGCGTATGTGGCCGAACTGGCGGGGACTCTCCCATATACGGCGGCGTCGGTCAGCGATAAAGATTTTGTCTACGGCTGGCCCTCTTTGCGTTCCGTCGTGCGCGAACTTCCCTATCCGTTTGTCGTTTCCAACCTTACGCTTGAAAACAACATTCCCTGGCCGATGCACGATTACCAAATCCGCACCGTGGACGGCATCAAAATCGGGATTTTTGGTTTAGTCGGCGCTTCCGCCATTAACAAAAATAAATCCCGTCTGCCCGGTTTCCGCGCGCAGGACCCGGTGGAAAGCGCGCAGAAAATGGTATCTCTGTTAAAAGAAAAAGGCGTAGACTACATTATTTTGCTGAGTTCGCTGGGCGATTCCGGCTCTGCCGGCGACGCGGAACTGGCGGCCGAAGCCGGTGGCATTAACCTTATTTTAAGCGCCAATAAAGATTTGGAAAACGCCGAAACCGACCAGGTGGGCGAAACATTTATCGTCTATCCCGGCGCCAAGCTGGACGGCGTGGCCCACGTCCGCCTTTCGTTTGATAAAAAGACAAACCAATTCCGCGGCGTGTCGTTTGAGGACGTGGCTTTGTTGAAGGAATCGTTTGGCGAAGACACGCAAATCGCTTCCCGCGCGCAGACGCTTTTAAACGAAACGCGCAAAAAAATGAACGCCCGTGTGACGGACCTTCCGCACGCGCTGGAAACGTCTTTGTCGCGCGAATCGGAACTCGGCTCCCAGCTGGCGCTGTGCCTGCACCGCTGGGCCAAATTGGACGGCGCGGTCATCAATTCCGACTCTATCCGCGCGCCGCTTCCCTCCGGGCGTGTCAGCGAGTACGACTTATATAAAACGTATCCGTACGGGGATAATATCACGTTTTTAACCATGCGCGGAGACGCTCTTCTGCGCGCGCTGGAAGCCTCGTTAAACGAGAAAGACAATTTCCCGCAAGCGGCCGGATTTACCGTTACGTATAATCCCGCCGCTCCCGCCGGACAAAAAATCAAACAGGTTGTTCTTGAAAAAAACGGCCGCGTGGTACGCCCGCGCGAAACGTACCGCCTTGCCGTGACGGACCACGTGCTTGCCGGCGGCTTGGGGCACGACAAATTTATCGATTCTTTAGAATTTAAAAATACGTTTGTGGAAGCGCGTCAAATTATGCGTTCCTGTCTGGCGCGCCAGAAAGAACTGCCCGCCAAAACCCAACACTGGAAAGTTGCCAAATGACGTTTATTCATCCCTTACAAATCGGTTCCGTTACAACAAAGAACAATTTAATCCTCGCCCCGATGGCCGGGATTACCGATTCGCCGTTTCGCGTACTGTGCCTGCGCGGCGGGGCGGGGCTGGTGTGTGCGGAAATGGTGTCGGCGCACGCGCTTCATTACGGCAACGCCAAAAGCGGGAAAATGCTTCAGGTGAACCCGAAAGAGCATCCCGTTTCCATGCAGATTTTCGGTTCGGACGAACAAACCATCGCCGAGGCCGCCAAAAACGCCGAAGCGGCGGGGGCGGATATGGTGGATTTGAACGCCGGCTGTCCCGTTAAAAAAATCAACAAGGCGGGCGCGGGCTGCGTGCTGATGAAGGACGAAGCCAAACTGGCGCGGCTGTTGGAAGCGGCGGTAAAAAGCGTTAAAATTCCCGTTACGCTCAAAACGCGTATTGCGCTTAACCATAAAGAATTTTTAGGCGCGCGCCTTGCCAAGTTGGCTGAAGACTGCGGCGCGGCGGCGGTTACCCTGCACGCCCGAGCGGCGGCGGACGTTCACAGCGGCGAACCCAATGTGGACGCGCTGGCCAAAGCGTGTGCGGAGGTAAAAATCCCCGTCATCGGCAACGGCGGCGTATTAAACGCCGCACGCGTAAAAGAATTTATAAATGCCGGCTGTGCGGGCGTGATGATCGGCCGCGGCGCAGTGGGCAACCCGTTTATTTTTCAGGACATTTGTGATGAACTGGCGGGAAAAACACCGTCCTCTCAGGATTCCAAAAAACGCTTGGAAATCTATTTGAATTTGATAGAAGAAAATGTTGCTTTTTACGGGGAGCGGATTGGGGTTAACCGCAGCCGCAAAACCTCGGGCTATTGGATAAAAGATTTTCCCAATGCGGCGGACGTACGCGGCCAATTTGTGCGCATGGACGCGCTTTCGGACATCCGCAAACTGTTTGCAGATGTTTTGTCCGGGCTGTAAGGACCGATATTTTCTGCAAAAAAATTCCGCATTTTGATATAATATATAGGAAACCACGAGTCATTAAGACAGCGGCCACCACTCCGCTGCGCATTAATTACAAAAGGTAGAAACAAAACATGACAAAAACTTTTTTGCCTTCCGTAAAGGAAGTTGAAACCACCCGCAAATGGCATCATATCGACGCCACGGGCCAAACCCTGGGCAGACTGGCTACCCAAATTGCCGTTCTTCTTATGGGCAAACACAAAAAAACCTATACGCCTAACATGGACTGCGGCGACTTCGTCGTCGTTACCAATGCCGCCAAGGTGAAACTCACCGGTAAAAAACTGGAACAGAAAGTTTATTTCTCCCACTCCGGTTACGCTAAAGGCGGTAAAGAAACCCCGGTTAAACGCGTGTTGGAAAACAACCCCACCAGAGTACTGGAACTGGCCGTTAAGAGAATGTTGGACGAAAACAAACTCCGCGCGCCCAGAATGAAACGCTTAAGACTGTTCGCCGGCGAAGAACACTCCTTCACCGAACGCTTTGGTAAATAAGAGGGATAATTTATGAACAATACGAAAGAACTCAAAACCGGAAGAAGAAAAACCTCCGTTGCCACCGTGGCCTTGGCCAAAGGCAAAGGGGTAATCACCGTCAACGCCAAATCTTTGGATGAATACTTCGGCAACCATGCCCGCTGCAAAGCCGCCGTTAAGGCTCCGCTCGTGGTTACCAACTTGGAAAAAGAATACGACGTTACCGCTAAAGTCGTGGGCGGCGGCGTATCCTCCCAAGCCGGCGCTTTGCGCCACGCGATTGCGCGCTCTTTGGCCGTAATCAGCGAAGATCTTAAAAAAGCCGTGAAGAAAGCCGGTTATCTTACCCGCGACCCGCGTATGGTCGAAAGAAAGAAACCCGGTCAGCCCGGCGCCCGCAAACGCTTCCAGTTCTCCAAACGTTAATCGTTGGATATTGGAAACTTGCAGGATATGTTTTACAACCCCCGCTCTTTAGAGCGGGGTTTTTTGCGTTTACTTTTTAGGTCGCCAAAAAGTAAACAAAAAATGTTTCTATTCTTTTTCTGACAGCAGAAAAAGAACCATTAATACTGCCCGCCCGTGTCCTATAAAAAGCAGTCTGCAACGGGGCGTTTTACAACTCGCCTCCTGCTCAAACAAATAAAACGCCTTTTCCGTTTCAGCCGCTTTTTATAAGCAGGACAATGGGCGGGTAACAAAACCGTTTTTATAAACGGGCCCAAGGGGCGAATACAACAGTAACGAAGACGGTGTAATGCCGTGCAGATTAGAATAACATTGCATAGCTTCGGCTGATTTTTCAGATTTGAGCTAAATTTGCGTTGCCAGTTGTCCGAGGAAGTACTGCCAGGTACACCGAGCGGCAAGGGAACGCAAAGTTAGCCAAATATGGAAAATGGTTGCCCATACAAGCAACAAGGGATAAGAAATATTTTTTCTTATCCCTTGTGCGCAAAACATCAGATAACAACAGCCGTTATTTCTTAATCAAGCTCTTGGCCGTCATGTCGGCGGGTTTTTCTATGCCCATCACGTCCAATACCGTTACCGCGATGTCGCCCAGGTTGCCCGCAGGCTGCATTTTGGCGGCTCTGTCATCATTATTTAAGTAGATAAAGTCCACCAGATTCGTGGTGTGGGCGGTTTTGGCCATATTGATTTTTTCGTCCCACATTTCTTCGGCGTTACCATGATCGGCGGTGATGAACACGGCGTAATCCTTAGCCAAAGCGGCTTCGGTTACCGCGCCGGTGCACTCGTCCACCACTTCTACGGCTTTGACGACGGATTTGAAATTACCCGTGTGTCCCACCATGTCACAGTTGGCAAAGTTAATGACGATAAAATCATACTTGCCGGTATTGATTTGGTTAATGGCTTCGTCCTTGACGATATACGCTTCCATTTCCGGGTGGTCGGCAAAGGTGGCGGGGTCAAAGCGGCCTTTTTTCTCGATGCGATCTTCGCCCGGGTACGGTTTTAACAGTTTGCCGTTAAAGAACGACGTAACGTGTTTGAACTTTTGCGTTTCCGCCAAGCGCAGCTGTTTCAGGCCGGCTTTGGAAATCACTTCGCCCAAGAGGTTATTCATACCGCCGCCGTCCGTCATGGAAGGCAAAGCGTTATAGGGGAAGGAATCGTAATACTTGGTTAAACCGCAATACACGCAGGGCACGCGTTCGCCGCGGTGACCCGGATAGTTGTCGTCAATAAACGCACGGGTGAGCTGAATGGCGCGGTCCTGGCGGAAGTTGAAGAAAATCACGCTGGAACCGGGTTCCATGCCCTTGTAGTCGCCGAGTACGGTCGGCGGGATGTATTCGTCCACCATGGGGCCGCCGTCGGGCGTTTTCATGGTTTTATAATCTTCGGACACCACTTCTTCGGCGGTCGTGCCGTGCAAGCCTTTGGCGTGTACGATTAAATCGTAGGCTTTATCGGTTAAGCTCCAGTCTTCGCCGCGGTCCATGGCGTAGTAGCGGCCCTGGATGGTGGCGATTTTGCCCGCGCCGTATTCTTTCATTTTTTCTTCCAGCGTGCGGATGTAGCCGATGGAGCTTTGGGGCGGCGTATCGCGCCCGTCAGCAAAGAAATGGACGTTAATGTCTTTAATGCCTTTTTCGGCGGCGTATTTGATGATGGCGTGCAAATGGTCGTGGTGGGCATGGACGCCTTCGTCCTGCACCAGACCCATTACGTGCAAGGGTTTGTTGTTTTTCACGCAGTTTTCAATGCACGCGGAGAAAGCGGCGGATTTAAATAAAGAGCCGTCTTCGATGGTATCTTTCAAACGTTTAAGTTCCTGGATAACGATGCGTCCGGCCCCCATATTGAGGTGACCCACTTCGGAAGAACCCATATATCCGGCAGGCAGCCCCACCTGTTCGCCGGAGGCTTCGATTTGGGTATGAGGATATTCGGCCAAGTATTTGGTGATGTTGGGAGTCTTGGCGTTCGTTACGGCGTTGTGCGGGCCGGCTTTGGCGTCGCCCCAGCCGTCGCGAATGATTAAAACCACTTTTTTCATGTTGTAATTCTCCTTAATGACAAATCAAATCTTTCCAGCGTTTGCACTGAAACTGGTTTAACTGTTCCAGCGTTGTTACGCCTTCTTTACTTAATATTGTAAGAAAATAATAGAAAATCTGCTCGGCCATTTTTGTATCGGCCATGGCGCGGTGCCACCCCTGGCAGCTGATACCCAATTCCTCGGCAATCAGCCCCAAACGGTTGCGGGCGAACTTGCCGCTCTTGCGCGCCAGTTTGAGCGTATCCACCACCGGGTACGGCGGAAAGCGCATGCCGCACGCGGCAAATTCGGCACGAAGGAAAGAAACGTCGAAATCCGCATTATGGGCCACGATAACGCAGTTGTCCAGCAGGCCCAAAAGACGCGGCAATACATCGGCAAAAGACGGAGCGTCCTTTACCATTTCGTTCGTAATGCCGTGGATGGCGATTACTTCCGGGCTCATGGGGAGGCCGGGGTTAAGCAGGGTGGAAAACTCGTCCACCATGCGCCCGCCCTGGGAAACGGATACGGCGATTTCGCAAATTTTTCCGCCCGTTTCCGGCGAAAGCCCGGTGGTTTCGGTATCCAAACACGCAAATCTGATTTCGTTTAAATTCATATTATTGCACCAAGTAAAAACGCAGGCGGACCAAAAAGCCGATGAGTACCGCCCCGATAATGCCGATATAAAACGCCGCGCCGGAAACGTCCATCAGCCGGTTTTTGCGCGCATACACGCACGCCGCAAACCACACGGCCAGCACCGCCGCCCAACGCCAGCCGGGCAGCAGCATGATTAAAAAGAAAATCGCGCGCACCATCATGAGCAGCCAGCGTTCGTCAAATGTGGGATATTCGCGGCCGTAACGGTCCTGTTCTATGGAGAAAATAAACCACCCCAGTACACGCGTAGCGGATAACAGTCCCACTAAAAAAATCACCCAGCTTTCCGCAAAAAAATTGCCCGTTTCATATAAAACCTGGAACGGCACGCACAAAAACAAAAACAACAGATTTACAATTGTTTTGACCAGGAACGTGGTTAAATATCCGTGGCGGAACTTACCGCCAAACTGGAAAAATTCGTCCGAAAATACGTGGAACAACGCAAACAGCACAATGCACATCCAGCCGGGTAAATTGATTAATTCCAAAAACGGCCAGGGCATCGTTAAATACCCGTAGCACAGCCCCAAACCGAGCAGCAGAAATACGCCGCCGTGCAACAAAAGCCCGGCCGTGCGGAAACGGGCAAATGCCTTTTCCCCCGTGTGGTTGAAAAGTAGAAAATCCGTTATGAAAAACGCCAAAAACAAACGCCAAAATACAATCATTTACTCTCCTTGGGAAACGTGACGGTAAACCGGCTTCCCTTTCCGGGGCGGCTGGTTACATCCAGCGTGCCGCCGTGCGCGGTTACGATTTGGCGGCTGATAAACAGCCCCAGCCCGTAGCCGGGCTTATCGGAATTAATTTGGTGGTATTTTTGAAAAAGTCCTTTCATGTCCTGCTCGCTCATGCCGATGCCACTGTCCTCCACCGCCAGCCAACAGCCGTTTGCATTACGCCCGCCGCATACGCGCACATGGCCTTTATCGGTAAATTTAATGGCGTTGGAAACCAAATTCATCAGCACGCGGCGGATCAGTTTAGGGTCCGCGCTAAACCGCAGCGGCGGCACGTCCGTTTCCAGCAAAAGCCCTTTTTCGGCCGCCGTGGGAGCCAAGGTTTCGGTCACGCTTTTGGCGAGTTCCGCTCCGTCCACGTCTTCTTTACGCGGGGAGAGCATGCCGGCCTGCACGCGGGACACGTCCAGCACGTCTTCCAGCAGGGAGGATAAATCGCGCGCGGCGCGGCTCATCTGCTCCAGATATTCTTTTTCTTCCTCTTTGGACGCTTTGCCGCTTTGCAAAATATACAAATACCCCTGCAGGCCCAACAGCGGCGCGCGCAAATCGTGCGCGACGGCGCGGAAAACGTGTTCTTTCATTTCGCTTACCTGGGCCTGGAGCTGGAGAACCTGGTAATCTTTCAAATCGGCGGTCATTTTATTAAACTGGGAAATTAAGCCTTTAAATTCCCCCCAGCCGATGTCTTCGTCTATTTTCCCTTCCAAATTGCCCGCGCTGACTTCTTTGGCCGCCTCGGACAACGCACCAATCGGCTCTCCCAAGCGTTCGGCAAACGTGAGCGCCCCGAAATAGGAAAGCGTGGCAATCGTCAGCACGAAAAGCGCCAGGATGATATTGGTGTAATAAATACTGCGGTACGCTTCGCCTTTGAGTTGCAAAACCGCCACATACGCGCCCAAAATAGGCGTTGTGGCATACGCGCCGACGTACGCTTCCTGCGGCGTTTTTAAATTTTTAAGGAGCCGCTTACCCGACGCAAACGCATTTTTTAGGGAATCCGCGTCAAAAGCCGGACGGTACTGGTATTCATCGGCAAAGACCTCACCGTTTTGGTCCACCAGGTAAATACGGCCCGTCACGCCGATACGCTGTTCCTGCATGCGGGAGATAAAACCGAAAAAGCTCATGATACCGTATAAAAAATCTCCGTTGGGGAGCGGATAAATAAATTCGCTGATGGGACGTCCGTCCATTACGTCAAAACTGCTGACGGACAGGCGCGGCTTTTTGGCAAGTGCAGGCAAGGCAGGGTCATCGGACAAATCCAGGGAAGGCACATCGCGCAGAATTTGTTTGTCGCCCGTGCGGAAGAGTTCTTTGCCCTCGGGGGACAAAACGGCCAGCATCACAAAATCCGGATTGGCAGAAAGCGCGTCGCGCAAGACGGGCACGGGGTCCTTTTTGGCGTTTAACGCGTCCGTCACGTGCGAGGCAAACGAAAGCCGCCAGCCCAAATCTTCGATATGCTGGTTCATGGACGACGAAACAATCTGCGCCAAATTGGCGTGAGTTTCCAAGATATTATCTTTTAAATGTTCCTGGTAATAGGCCAACAGAAGCACCATGGGTACAAGCGGCAGCAGTACCACGGCCAGAAACAATTTAAAAAGTTTAGAAAATAAAGACATAAAACACCTTAATACCATTATATCAATTCGGAAAGAGCGCGCAGCAAAAAATCCTCCGGGCCAAAAGGCCCAGCAAAGGCTAGGCCTTTTTTCCGCATACGACCGGGCCCTAGGGCCCTGGCCGTACACCTCAAAAAGCCTTATCCTATAGACATGACAAAACATTTTATCCGTCTTACTCAACGCATGAAACGCGCCTTATCTCCCCACGGAGAAAAACGCCCCTGGGAAACGTTCCCGCGGCCGTCCGAATTAAGCGAAACCACCGTGGCGCTTTCGGACGAAGAAGCCGCCTGGGTGGCGTTGGAATCCTTACGCCTGATGCGCGGCCGCCGCAAAGAAGAGGCGCGCAAGCGCGCGCTGGGCATTCCCCCGCCGCCTACGCCAGGCAAAATTTCATACGCTGTGTATATGTAAAAACCGCCCCGAAAGGAGCGGTTTTTTGCACTCAACCATTCGAATCACCGAAAAACATAGGATGTACACTCGCTACTGCCGCACCCACCGGCGGGAACAGATGAATTGGTCAGGCCCTGGCACATCTGGTGTAAAACAGGGTCATCATTATAAACCCGGCACTCTCTGCGTCCGCCGCTCGGTTGGTTATTGTCAAAATAAACGATATGCCCGATATTCCATTTGGAAGATATGGCATTAATGGCCGCATGACCGTCCGCACGGACGTCAGGGGATAAAGTAAAATTTTCCGGGTTTGGATATTCTATATCCAAGGCGCTTAAATCGTTGGTATACACGCCGTTGGCTAAATAATACGCTTCTTCCGCGCGCTGTATGGCGTCACCCGCCGTCATCAGCTGCATATAACGTGATTTGACTACTGCTTTTTGATACTGCGGCAACGCCACCGCCGACAAGATACCAATAATTAATACGACCACCAACAGCTCTATAAGCGTAAATCCGCGCATTTGATACATAGGATATATCCCCCTACTCATAAGAATTATCTCCATGGTATCAAAAAAAAAAAACGGGTCAAGGCTCAACAAAAAGCCACCCGATTGTCATTTCCAAAGGCTGTAATCAGAAATCTGTCGTTTCGTAACGGCGAGATTCCCGATTAACAGACCTCGGGAATGACGAAAACCCCGCAGTGGTTAAAATAAGCAACGACGGATAAGAAATCTCTTTCTTATCCGTCGTGCATAAAACGTCAGTTACCAACAGTCGTTATTCAAATGCCGTACAAAACAGAATACCACTGCAGAAGATTATATGATTTTTCAAAACCGCTTTTAGTTGGCGGGATTTAGTTGCCCGTATAGGCGTGGCTATAGCCACGTCAAGGGCAAGAGACCGCCAAATAAACAGGGTTTGGAAAATTGTTTATGCTAATAAGCAAGAACGGACGGAAAAATACTTTCCGTCCGTTCTGCGAATTATGAAAGATAACACCAGTTGTTCTTAAACTATTTTTTGGCGTTCTTGACTTGCTCAATAATGCGCGGCAAAATCTGATGCGCATCACCCACCAAGCCGTATTTGCAGACGTTGAAAATCGGCGCGTTTGCGTCTTTGTTGATGCCAATAATCACGTCGCTGTGTTCCATACCCACCACGTGCTGCACCGCGCCGGAAATGGCGCAGGCCACATACAGTTTGGCGGATACGGTCACGCCGCTCTGGCCGATTTGCTGTTCTTTCGGTTTGAGTCCGAGGTCGATGGCCGCGCGGGACGCGCCCACGGTACCGCCGAGTTCCCCGGCCAAGGTTTCCAACAAGTTAAAACCTTCCTGGTTTTTCATACCGCGGCCGCCGGCGATTACCACTTCGGCTTCGTCCAGCTTCATGCCCGCGGCGGGCGGATCCATGTGCGTATTGATAATGCGCACTTTGGCCGCTTCGGCCGGAACGGCAATAATCTCATTTACAATCTGCGCCATTTTGCCGGGCGTGGTAACCACTTTTTTGAACACGTTGGGGCGCACGGTAGACATTTGCGGACGATAGTCCGGACATTTGATGTCGGCCATAATGTTGCCGCCGAACGCGGGGCGGGTTTGAATCAAGTTGCCTTCTTTAATGGAAAGGCCCGTGCAGTCGGCGGTTAAGCCCACGAACAGTTCGGAAGAAATGCGCGGGGACAAATCGCGGCCGATGTACGTGGACGGATACAGCACCACGCTGGGGTTATACTTTTTAATCAAAGTAACCATGGCGTTGGCATACGCGGCGGTGTTGTAGCGCGCGTAAGCCGGGCTTTCCACGGCATAGATTTTATCGGTGCCGTATTGGGAAAGTTCCGCAAAATACGGTTGAATGTTGTTGCCGATAACGACCGCGCAGAGCTCTTCGCCCAGCTGGTCCGCCAGTTCGCGGCCTTTGGACAAAAGTTCAAAGCCCACGGGGCGTACTTTTTGGGTCTGGCCGTCGTCGGAAATTTCGATAAATACCCATACGCCTTTATAGGCGGACAGGTCTTTTTTGGCCGCGCCGGTGGCGGGCAAGGACAAAGCCTTAACGGGGCACGCGCTCACGCACGCGCCGCACATCGTGCACGCTTTGGAGGCAACCGCTTTGCGGTTGACCAAAGAGAGCGCCCCAAACGGACAGGTGGATACGCATTTGCCGCATCCTACGCAGTTAGCAGAAATCTGAATCATTTAATGACACTCTCCTTTTTCAAAATTTCGACAAACTTGTCAGCAAGTTCCACGGCGGAGCCGGAGAACATTTCGCCTTTCTGGCGGGCCGGCGGCGGGAAGATGCGGTCCACGCGCGTGGGCGAGCCTTCCAAACCCAGCTTGTGCGGGTCCGCGCCGATGTCGGCGGCCGTCCAGGTGTGCGTAACTTTATCCTGCGCTTTGTGCGCGGCCATAAAGGACGGATATTTGGCGACATAGTCGTGCGGCATGGTCATCGTAACGAGTACCGGCAGGTCGGCTTCCAAAATTTGGTGGCCGCCTTCGATGAGTTTCTTTACGACGATCTGATTTCCGTTCGCGTCAATGCTTTCGCAGAACGTAATCTGCGGAATGCCCAAGTGGAATGCAATGCCGGGGCCGGTTTGGGCGGTATCGCCGTCAATGGCCATTTGTCCGCAGAGGATTAAATCGTACTGGCCGATTTTTTTGACGGCCGTAGCGAGCGCGTAAGAAGTGGCCCAGGTGTCGGAACCGGCAAACGCGCGGTCGGACAGCAGCACGCCTTCGTCGGCGCCCAAAGCCAGGGCCAGACGCAAAACGGCGGTGGCCTGCGCGGGACCCATGGAAAGAACCGTCACTTTCGCGCCGGTTTTGGCTTTGATGTCAAGAGCTCTTTCCAACGCAAAATGGTCGTAAGGATTCAAAATGCTGGGCACGCCCGCACGGACCAGCGTACCGGTTTTCGGATCCACTTTTACTTGGGTGGAATCGGGAACTTGTTTAATACATACAATGATATTCATGCTTTGGTCCTATTTCTTGAAAATTTCTCTGAGTTTCGCGGAAACGACGTCCATATCGTCGATAAGGCCGCGCATCTTGTCTTCAATACCCACCAGGTTCACGCCCTGGCTGAGCTCGGCGGTGTTAATCGTGGGGCAAGTACCCAAGATAAGGCGCAGTCCGTCGGACGCGGTTTTGAACGCGCTCTGGCGGGCATTCACGCGCGCCATCGTGCACAGAGAGTTAATGTCAAAGCGGCTGCCTTCGGTTACCACTTTGTTGGCGCACTGGCGGGTAAATACGGCCGCCACTTCCATTTCGCTGATGAGGTCGCCCAGCATAAAGGTTACGTACTGGTGGCGGGTCAGCTTGTTTGCGCGGCATTCGTCAAGCACGCGGGCCAAGGCTCTAAAACCTAACGCCACGCTGTCGGCGCCCACATTGGGGTTCTGCGCGTGGATAGCGTCAAACTCGGCGGCTTGGTTCAAATAGTATTGACCGCGCGATTTCAAATGTTCCTGCCAGCGTCCGCGGAAAATCGTCATTTCCAACACCTCGCTGGTACCTTCGTAAATGCAGGTGATTTTTACGTCGCGTTTGATTTTTTCCACGGAGAATTCTTTGGTGTAGCCGAAACCGCCCATCGCCTGAATAGCGTCTTCGGCGGCTTTGTTGCCCGATTCCGTGGCGTAAAGTTTCGCGATTGCGCCTTCGGTGGCGAGGCCGTGGTTGTTGACTTCCAACTGTTTGGCCGTCCAGTCGATATATGCGCGGGCCGCTTCAAAGCGGACGTAATGCGGGGTAATAAGTTTCAACATAAACCCCTGTTTTTCGGCAAGCGGACCGCCAGCCTGAATACGCTGCTGGGCATACTGCAAAGCGGTTTCCACCGCTTCTTCGCCGCCGCCCAAACCAAACGCGGCCACCATAAGACGCGTGTAACCGAATACGGCCTGCGCCTGCAGGAAACCCTGGCCTTCTTTGAGGCCGATTAAATTTTCAGCCGGAACATAAACGTCGTCAAACGCCAAACCCGCGGTGTTAGACAGGCGGATACCGTGTTTGTCTTCGTGTACATCCTGCGTAAAACCGGGGGTGCCTTTTTCGACGATGAACCAGCTCGGGCCGCCGGGGGCTAACGCGAGCACGGTGTAGATGTCGGCCACGCCGCCGTTGGAAATCCACATTTTGCTGCCGGTGATTTTGTAGCCCACCACTTTGCCGTCTTTAATGACGTGTTCGGCGCGGGTGCGTAAAGAAACAAGGTCGGAGCCGGCGTCGGCTTCCGTCGCACCGTAGGCTACGAGTTTATTTTCGTGCGCGATTTTTTGGAACCATTTGGCTTTCTGTTCGGGGGTGCCACCCACGTTAATCGGGTCGCTTCCCAAGAAGGTGGCGAAAACGCCGGTGGCGATGCCCAGGTCAATGCGGGCGAGCTGTTCGCACACGCGGTAAATTTCGGTAGTTTGCCCGCCGAGGCCCCCGTATTCTTCGGGGATTAACAAAAGATGTACGCCCAGCACGTTGTGGTCGTACATTTCTTTCAAAATGTCCAAGGGAATTTCGTTCTTGGCGTCATGCTCCCGGATGAGGTTAAAGGAAATCCGGTTTTTAGCATATTGCTTCAAACTGTCTAACATCAGGTTTCTGGTTGTCAGGTCGTTTTTTGCCATGTTTGGGAGTCTCCAAAATACAATATAGATATATGATACTAATTTTTACGCGTCTGCGCACTGCAAGGGCATAAAAAAGCCCCGGAAAAACCGGGGCTTACATTATATATCGTTTTCCACTCTCCAGCCTTGGGCCGCCAGAGAATTACACATAGTTTCCGCTATTCCGGCCTGGCGATACCAGCACTCATAATGGTCATCCCCGTTAATAGTTTCATGTAATAAACCATAACCTTTATCCAATCTCCAAGCCCACCAACGACAGTACTGGGAACCATACCCTCCGCACCAAGCTTCATAACGGAAGTATTTGGAATCACTTTCATCCGCTGTTGCAGGAACCAGCGGTAAAGTGATATCCAACTCTGCATCCGCATCTGTTCCTAAAAATTCCACATTACCCGCCGGATATCCGCCTTGCTCCAACACCCATACATTCATGGCCTGGTCCAAAGTTTTTCCAATAGATAACGCCTCCGCCATCCGTGTTTTTTCTACCGCTAACGTATATTGCGGCAGTGCAACCGCGGACAAAATACCAATAATAAGAACAACCACTAACAACTCAATAAGCGTAAAACCACGCTTTGTCATTCCCGGGCACCGCACGGTGAACCGGGAATCCAGATTTAAATAAGGTTTACAACTTCTATTAAACGGCCTGGATTCCGGGTCCACGCCTGGAACAACAACTTTCTTTACCATAGGATATATCCCCCCTTTACTTGGAATTATCCCCATGGTATCAAAAAAAAAAAAACAACACAAGCCCTCCGCGTTCCCCCCATAAAATCCGTTTCCTTATTTTATCCCGCCCTTAGTCCTGTTTATAAAAAGCGTCCGGCATTGCCGTTTATGCAG
>CALYRQ010000002.1 GCA_945483375.1 uncultured Elusimicrobia bacterium | reverse complement strand
GTTCCGTACGGCGCATTTTACAACTCGCCTACGGCTCGGACAAATAAAATGCTTTTTCCGTATGGAACGGATTTTATAGACGGGTTAAGGCCTGCCAAACGGCAACGGCAAATAGGCGGAATATTCCCGAACGCTACGCGCCGTTTCTCCTCGGGAATGACGGCAACTAGAAAATGCCGTTTAGAAATCAGAATAACACAATAGAAGTTTATATGATTTTTTAAAACCGATCCGTATTGCGCGGACGAGTTGGGGCGCGGCGTAGTGGCAATTACGTAAGCCCCAAGGTACGCGCAAGACGGCAGGTTTTAGAAAATTGTTTATACTAATAAGCAAGAACGGACGGAAAAATACTTTCCGTCCGTTTTGCGAATTATGAAAGATAACATCAGTTATTATTACAGCGGAATGTTCCCTTTGTGGGGGTTGTTCTTCGGATTCCGCTTATCTTTCAGCACCTGGAACGCGCGAATGATTTTTGTGCGCGCTTCGGCAGGCTCGATAATTTCGTCAATAGACCCGTTCGTCGCCGCCTGGTAAGGGGAAGCGAATTTGTCGGAGTATTCCTGCGTCAGTTTCTGCTTCATCTCTTCTTTTTTGGCTTCGTCGGTTTCTTTTTTCAAGTCGCGCGAATATAAAATTTCCACCGCACCGCGCGGGCCCATAACGGCAATTTCCGCACTGGGGAAAGCAAAGTTAAAATCGCCGCGCAGGTATTTGGAACCCATGGCGATATACGCGCCGCCGTAGGCTTTGCGCAGGACGAGCGTCACTTTCGGAATAGACGCTTCGGAATACGCGTACAGCAGTTTCGCGCCGTGGCGAATGATACCGCCGTGTTCCTGTTCCACACCGGGCAGATAACCGCCGGTGTCAACCAGCGTGAGCAGCGGAATGTTAAACGCGTTTAAAAAGCGGATAAAGCGCGCGGCTTTGTCGCTCGCGTCGCAATCAAGCGCGCCGCCCATGCAGGCCGGGTTGTTGGCTACCACGCCCACCACCTGGCCGCCCAAGCGGATAAAACCCGTCACAACGTTTTTGGCAAAATTTTGGTGGATTTCAAAAAATGCGAAATCGTCGGCCAACCGCCAAATGACGTGGTGAATGCGGAACGCTTTTTTGGGGTCCATGGCGCAGATGGTTTCCAACACCGGGACGGTGCGGCCCATCAAATCGCTGGTGGTGTCAAGCGGAGGTTTTTCGTCGCAGTTTTGGGGCAGGAAAGACAACAGTTCGCGCACCTGGCGGAAGCAGTCCTGCTCGGACTTGGCGACAAACTGGCACACGCCGCTTTTTTCGCTGTGGGGTTGGGAGCCGCCGAGCGTGTCAAAATCCACTTCTTCGCCGGTGGCGGCTTTTACCGCGCCGGGACCGGTGATGAACATGTGGCTGATGCCTTCCACCATAAAAATAAAATCGGTGAGAGCGGGCGAATACGCCGCGCCGCCCGCGCAGGGGCCGAGAATGACGGAAATCTGCGGGATTACGCCGGAGGCTTTGACGTTGCGGTAGAAAATTTCGCCATAACCGTTCAAGCTGTCCACACCTTCCTGGATACGCGCGCCGCCGGAATCGTACAAACCGATAACCGGGATTTTGGCTTCCATCGCGCGGTCCATAAGCGCGGCGATTTTTTGCGCGTGCGCCAAGCCTAAAGAACCGCCCAGTTGCGTAAAGTCCTGCGCAAAAAGAGCCACTTCGCGCCCGTTAATACGGCCGAAACCGGTAATAACGCCGTCGCCTTTAATATGTTTGTCTTTAATACCGAAATCGCTGCAGGAGCTTTCCATCAAGCTCTTGATTTCAAAAAAGCTGTCTTTGTCGAGCAAATAAGAAATGCGTTCGCGGGCGGTCATCTTGCCTTTGTCTTTCTGGGCTTTGATGCGCGCCTCGCCGGCGCCCTTTAGAGCGTCCTGGGAAATTTGTCTAAACTTAACCAAGCTGGCCGGAGCGGGTTGGTCCGACGGCTTGTCCAGTCTGGGGTCCTCAAAAAGTTCTATCATGCTCCCTCCAAAATCGTATACTTCTATTTTACCAAATATATGCCCCGGCTTACACGCGCTTGGCGTACGCGGCCGAAAACATAAACCCGGGCAATAATTCCCGCGTTTCCACATAAATTTCCGGCGCGCCGAGCTTGTTATATACGTCCAGCGCGGGGCCGAAAAATTGCGGCTTTCCGTTCACACAGCGCACATCGTAACTGTTAAGAGAAAGCCCCGTGCCCAGCAGTTTTACAAGCGCTTCTTTCTGCGTCCACAAACCGGTTAAAAAAGCGTCGTCCCGGGAGGTCAGTTCGGACGGGTGAAAAAAATCAGCGGCCCACGCGTCTATGCGGTGCTCGGTTTTTTCTAAATCAATACCTAAAAATTCATGCGTCGCACTGACGGCGGCGGCGGCGTATCCGCTGCTGTGCGTAATGCTAAACGCCAAGTTACACGGTTCGCCCCTAACCAGCAAAACGGGCTTGCCGCTTTCGTGCGGCAATACTTCCACATCGGACAACTCCGTCCTAAGGAGCTGCCCGCACGCCAACTGTTTTAACGCAAATCTGCCCCCGAGCCATTCGGTACGCCGTTTGGGGAAACGGAGCGTTTCGTAAAACGCCCGTTCCCTTTCACTTAAAATACCGTCGGCCGGAGGCAGACTGGATAAATCAACTACTTTTAATTGATAAGGCATTACGCAGGTTACTGGCCGATGGCCTGGTAACCGTGGATTTCCACCCACACGTTGCCCTGCGCGTCGAACACGTAGGCATCGTGCAGCGTTTTGCCGTCGGCGGTGTTGCCGCGGCTGACGCCGTACAAGTACAGCTGGGCGGGCGGGACCTGGCGGTTGAACACGGCTACTTCGGCGATGCCGTCGGGCAACGTCATTTTGTGTTCAATGCTCATGTCCTGGAAACCGCAGCATTGGAACGCCGCTTCAATAAGCATCGGGTTGGCGAGCAAGGTACGCGGGCCGTCATTCCACTGCGGGCGCGGGGTGGTGTTGTATACCGCCAAAGAAGAATGTTTGTCTACGCGCACGATACCGCCCAACACTTGGAAGGAAGGACCGTGGAAATATTTTTTATAGATTTCTTCTTTCGTTACCGCATACGCGCCGTTAAGGCCGCTCATCGCTTCGGCTTTTACGCTTTCCCAGGTGGAAGTGAAAGAGCCCAAGGTTTTGGCCGTAAAGTGGCGGCGGGTGTTACCCATTTTTACGCCTTTGCTGTTGATGAAATCGGATTCGATTTCCATGGACGCTTCATTTCCGCTGGCTTTACCGATTACGCGCACGGCCTGCGGGCGGTTGCGCAAAAGTTTAATTGGCAGATAGAAATGAACGTCTTTAAGACCCTGCGGAACCTGCCCCAAAAGCGCGTTGGCGGTTTCCATGAAGGTTTCAATGCCCATCACGCCCGGCACGTACGGGGTGCCTTCGATGGCGTGGTCGGCCAGGTACGGGTCGGAATCCAAATTAAATTCTTTTTCCAGGTGGATTTCCGCGCCTTTCTGGAGCGAAGAAACGTTGCCTAAAAAGTGCGTGGCGTTAAACGCATCCGCGGCCGGGACGGCCTGCTGCGCCGGGGTTACCGGGGCGGAAGAGCCGGAGCCGCCGTTCGCGTTATCATCGCCGCCCTTGGGCGCGTTTTGCGCGCCCGTGGGGACGATTTCATCCATTTCCAAACGGTGTTGGTGATCCCAGTCCAAACGGCCCAGGGAACCCGTCAAGACGATTTCGGGCACGTTGCCGTACACGATTTCGTCCAAGAAGATTTGCATACCGTCTTCGGGGTCCACAAAGTCTACGCCGTTGGAGCGCAGGAACGTTTCCACGCCCGCTCTGACGCCCATACCTACGTTCTTGTAGGCGCTCATGGCAATCGCGATACCGCGGTAGCCCTGGTTAGTCAGCGAGAAGGCGGATTTGGCCAAATAGTCGTTGGCGGAGGCATAGTCGCTCTGGCCCAGGTTGCCGTATTTACCGGCGATGGAAGAGGCGAAAGCGAAGAAGCCTTTTTCGCGCACGATGTTGTTGGCCAGGAAGGACGCAAAGCTGGTGGCTTTTACGTCAAAGATACGGTAGTATTCCGCCGGATCTTTATCGTAAATCAGCTTGGAGCGTTCCAAACCGGCAAAGTGGATAAGTCCGTCCACGCGGCCGTTTTTGGCTTTGATTTTGGTGCAAACTTCTTTGACCATGGAGCTGTTCATCACGTCGCAGTGATAGTATTCCACTTCACTGCCCAGCTCGCGCAGTTTCTGCAAGTTGTTGTAGAGCGTGATGGAGTCTTTCACACGGCCGAAAGCGCGTTCCAACAGGACCGGGGTGGCTTTCTGGGTCGGGTCGGCCTTTAAATCTTCCCAGATTTGTTTTTTGAGCGCGGCCAGTTCGGCTTCGTTCATCGTGGCCCAGAGGGGCGTTTTTTCCTGGATTTCGATAATATCCAAGACGATGATTTTGCTCTTGTACTGGGCGGCCAGTTTCTGCGACAGCATCGCACCGATACCGCGGCCCGCACCCGTGAAGATGACGGTTTTGCCCGCAAGGTCAAAACGTTTCTGGCTGCGGTCCAGGCGCACCGGGACGGACAGAATCGTCGTGCGTTCGCCGCCGCGGGTGCCAATCATCAGGCGCATATCGCCGTGGAGCACTTCGTCCATGGTTTTTTGGGCCATTTCGTCCGGCGTGGCCGTAGGTTCAAAATCCAAGAGTTTGCTGATTGCACCGGTGCGTTCATACACGTCTTTGCGGTAGCAGGTTACGCCGCCGGTAAGCGCGCCGGAAATCGGGTTGAACTCTTCATCCGTGGTGTAGCCGAAGGTACCGTCGATTTTGGTGTTGACGGCAAAGAACGTATCGGCATCCGCGCGGTTGGAAAGACCTTTTTCAAATACGCGCAAGGCGATAAACAGCGGCATGACGTATTTGGTCAGTTCGGCGTGCGGACTGGCTTTTTTGTCAAATTTCTTGACGCTCGCCCCGAGCAGGTACACGATACCCTGGATATTCGGGTCCTCGGCGGCGTATTCTTTCAAGGCCGCTTCGGTTTCTTCGTACGATTCCCAGTTTACGATCGTGGTGTTTTTACTGCGGGTTTTGAGCGTGGTGAACACGTGGTATTTAACGCCCAATTCTTTGCATTCTTCCGTATAGGCTTTGATAAGCTGGGAATTATCGGCAAAGATGAGGACCGTGCGGTCTTTGGACAAACGTCTGTTTTCCCGTTCGGAAAGCGGAGCCGGAGCCACCACCGTTACGCTGCGGAGTTTTTTCTCGTGGCAGTGTTCGCCCGCATAGCCTTCACGTTCCGGGCGTTCCGCCAGGGATTCGTGCAGTTTGATGGGCGCGGTGGGGTTAGTGGTCAACATGTCTTCGGACGGTTTTTCCACTTTATCCGCGGCCGGGACGGCTTCCTGCACCGTCGCCACGTGGATTTTGGGCAGACCGTTGTCCCGTTCCACTACCGCCGGCTGAACCGGAGCTTGAGCGGCAGGTTCTACAGCCGGAGCCGGCTGGGCCACGGCAGGTTGGGCCGCAGGAGCCGGAGCCATGGCGGACGAGGCGCCCGCGTTGTTCAAAGCAAAGTTAATGCAGTGGCGGATCGTCGGATAGTCTTTGAGCTGGATACCTTCCTGCTGGGCAATGCCGTAATGTTCGCGCATGGCGGCAAACAGTTCGGCCTGTTTAACGGTGTCGATACCGAGGTCGGCTTCCATGTCAAGATCGAGGTCCAGCATGTCTTCCGGGTAACCCGTCTTTTCGGCGACCATCGCGACCACTTCTTTCGTCACCGTCGCTTCATCGAGCGCGGCGGCGGGTTTAGAAGCCGCAGGTGCGGCGGCAGTGACAGGGGCCGGCGCAGGAGCGGGCTGAGAAACGGGCGTTACGGTCGGAGCCACAACCGCCGGTTGAGCGGCAGGCGCAGGCGTTACAACCGCTTGTGCGGCAGGAGCCGCAGACGCACCCGCGTTGCTTAAAACAAATTTAATGCAGTGGCGGATCGTCGGATAATCTTTGAGTTGGATACCATCTTGTTGGGCGATACCGTAATGCTCGCGCATCGCGGCAAACAATTCGGCCTGTTTCACCGTGTCAATACCGAGGTCGGCTTCCATATCCAAATCCAATTCCAACATATCTTCCGGATATCCCGTCTTTTCGGCAACCATCGCGACCACTTCTTTCGTCACCGTCGCTTCGTCCAAAGCGGCGGCAGATTTAGAAGCCGCAGGCACGGCGACAGTGACAGGGGCCGGCGCAGGAGCGGGCTGAGCAACGGGCGTTACGGTCGGAGCCGCAACCGCCGGTTGAGCCGCAGGTGCGGGCGTTACTGCCGCTTGTGCAACAGGCGCGGCGGACGCGCCACCCGCGTTATTCAAAGCAAAGTTAATGCAGTGGCGAATCGTCGGGTAGTCTTTCAGCTGAATACCGTCTTGTTGGGCAATACCGTAATGTTCGCGCAGAGACGCAAACAGCTCGGCTTGTTTTACCGTGTCGATACCGAGGTCGGCTTCCATGTCGAGGTCGATATCAAGCATATCTTCCGGGTAACCCGTCTTCTCGGCGACCATCGCGACCACTTCTTTCGTTACCGTCGCTTCATCGAGCGCGGCGGCGGGTTTGGAAATCACAGGGGCCACCGTGGCCTGCGGGGCCGGAGCCGCTACAGGAGCTACCGCCGGAGCAGGCGTTACAGCCGCTTGCATGACAGGCGCGGACTGCGCGGCAGGAGCCTCAGACGCGCCGGCATTGTTCAAAACAAACTTAATGCAGTGGCGGATCGTCGGATAATCTTTCAGCTGAATACCGTCTTGCTGGGCGATACCATAATGTTCGCGCAGAGAGGCAAACAATTCGGCCTGTTTAACGGTATCAATACCGAGGTCGGCTTCCATATCCAAATCAATATCCAACATATCTTCGGGGTATCCCGTCTTTTCGGCGACCATCGCGACCACTTCTTTCGTCACCGTCGCTTCGTCCAGCGCGGCGGCGGGTTTAGCGGCCGCTACAGGGGCCACCGTGGCCTGCGGGGCCGGAGCCGCCACAGGAGCGGGTTGGGCAACAGGCGCAGGGGCTACCGTAGCCTGCGGGACCACAGCAGGTTGAGCCGCAGACGCGCCGGCGTTGTTCAAAACGAATTTAATGCAATGGCGAATCGTCGGGTAGTCTTTGAGCTGAATACCGTCTTGCTGGGCAATACCGTAATGTTCGCGCAGAGAGGCAAATAATTCGGCTTGTTTAACGGTATCGATACCCAAATCGGCTTCCATGTCGAGGTCGATATCGAGCATGTCTTCAGGATAACCCGTTTTTTCGCCTACCATTTTGACGACTTCTTTCGTCACAGTCGCTTCATCTAAAGCCACAGCTTTCGGGGCGGCGGCAACCGCAGGTTGAGCGGCGACGGGAGCAGGCTGGGCAGCCGTATGCGCGTGGACGGTCTTTACTTTATCCACAAACGCTTGGGAGCCTTCCATTACCAAGGCGGGTTTAACGCCGTGCTGATAGTTGTCTTTAATGCGAAGCGTGTTCTGCACCACTTCCAAGACGGGGGCCTGTTGGCCGGAAATTTCTTTCAGCCAAGCCTGGTGTTTGGCTTCATCCGTAATGCGCGGATCGCCCACCTGCCACACTTTTTCGAGCAAAGTCATACCTAATTGGGAACCGAATCCGGCGGCTAAGCGCAAGGCGTATTTAAAGTTGTAATGTCCGCCTTTGCTGAGCGTAATGCCTTCGAGTTCCGGGTCGGCCTCTTTAAAGTTCGCAATCGGCGGCACGAGCCCCGTGTTGAGGCAGCGTACGGCGATGGCGTCTTCCAAACCGGCGCCCATCGAGTGGCCGGTAAAGCCTTTGGTGTTGCTGACGATCACACTGCTTACGTCCGCGCCAAAGGTGGATTTTAACGCATACGCTTCCGCGCTCGCGGAACCGCCGCGCGCGGGCGTATACGTTTCATGGGAGATAAATACGAGCTGCTTGGCAATGTCGGAGCGGTCGAGTCCGTATTCCTTTTCGGCGGTGGCGACGAGGCGGTTCATTACCTGGGCCACGTGGCCAACGTCCAAGCGGGTTACGTGGAAACCGCTGTTGGAAATTTCCGTAGACAGCAGTTTGGCGAGCGGTTTCATGCCGCGTTTGGCGACTTCCGCTTCGTCCTCCACGATGAGAGACACAGCACCCATACCCACAATCATGCCGTTGCGGCGGCGGTCAAACGGAAGGGCGGCTTTGGTCACGTCGGCTTCCGTCGTAGCGGCGCCGGAGGCCAGGAAGGCCGTCAAAATCCATTCGGACACGTTGTCGTTGGTAATGTCGTCGGCGCTGATGACGATAACGCGTTTGCAGCGGCCGAGTTTAATCCAGTCCTGCGCCACGGAAATGGCCTGGGCGGTGGAAGCGCACGCGGCGCTCATCGCAGTCGCCGGCCCGCGGGCGCGGATCCACTGGCAGAAATGCGAGTGGGCGATAATAATGGTGTTTAAGATAAATTCGGAAGTAAACGCTTCGGGTTCCACTTCTTTATCTTTAAAGTTGGCCTGGTACCACGCTTCAATTTCGGCTTTCAGGGCCGGATCGGAGATTTGGGCGATAAATTTGTCGCAGAACGCGCGGACTTCTTTGGCGGTCTTATTATTAAGGAGTCCCGCCACGCGTTTGGAAAGGTCGCCCATCATGCTGTTGGCCACGGGGAAAGCGGAAGTGAAGATCACACCCGTTTCATCAATCATGTCGGCCGGCAGGCCCCAGCGGTCCGGCAAGTAGCCGCCCGTGGAGGTGGGTTTGTAGTAAAGGACCAGCGGAATGCCCGCGTCTTTGAGAGCAAGGATACCCGCGGCAATCGCCAGCTGGAAGGAGCGGTCCATGGAGCGGACCCATTTGGCCGGGAGGCCGAATTCTTTTTCCAAATCAAACGCGCCGCCTTTGGCCGCCAGTTTAATAGCCTGCATCGGGGAGGTCAAGCGTTCGAAGCGGTGGTTTCCGTCTTTGGATTTAATGACGAATTCCACGTGTTTGTCAATTTGTTTCTGCTGAATTTCGGCGGAAACGGGTTCAATCATATTGCGGCCGGAGAGGATTTCGTCCAGCACGCCTTCGCGGAAAATTTTGTCCCAGCTGCCGGGGCCGCCCGCGGCGATACCGCTGATGACGATAGATTTTTTGCCGCCGTTGTCAGCCGCGGAAACTTTGCCCGCGCAGGCCGGGGCTTCGGCTACGGGGGCCGTTACGGTGCCTTCGGCTTTTTCCACCGGGGTGGCGTTGCCCGTTACCCAGTTTACAAAAGCGGGGTTAAAGGTGGAGTTGTTGCCGTACATATCGGTTCCGTTCCAATCCAGGTGGATACCGGAAGAAATGAGGTTGGCGAACAAGTCGTTAAATTCCACGATACCGCCTTTTTTGGGGTGATTCGAGGCCAACACTTTGATGTCTTTCTTGTCGGACAACGTGTTGGAGGCCAAGGCGGAAAGTACGCGTTTAGGGCCGCATTCCACGAACAGGCGCACGCCGGAATCGTAGGTGGTTTGCAACTGTTTAATCCATTCCACGGAGTGGGAAATCTGCGTAACCATAAGGTCTTTGATTTTTTCCGGGTCGGACGGATAGAATTCCGCCGTCACGTTGGTGGTAATGGGCATGGTGGGCGCGTTGAATTTCAAGGTGTCCAAGAACGCGCGGTACTGCGGCATGGCCGGGCGCACGATAGCGGAGTGGAAAGCGTGCGAAACCGGGATTTGCACCGCCTGGATACCCATATCGGTAAACATTTTAATGGCGTCGTCGATAGATTTGGAAGCGCCGGCGATTACGGTCTGCGTCGGGCAGTTTTTGTTGGCCACGGCCACATACCCGCTGATACGTACGAGTTCAGGTTCCACACGTTCCACGGGAGCGGCGATGGAAGCCATTTTGCCGTTGTCTTCCACTTTAATTTCGGACATTACTTTACCGCGGGTGCAAACGGCTTTCAAACCGTTTTCAAAATCAAAAATGCCGGCGGCGACGGCGGCGGCGTATTCGCCCAAGCTGTGGCCCATCACCACGTCCGGCTTAATGCCGAAAGAGGACAGCAAGCGCATCATGGCGATGTCCGCCGTCAGCACGGCGGGCTGGGTCATTTCGGTTTTCTTAATGGCGGCTTCGCGTTCGGCGATTTTTTCTTTCGTTTCGCCGGGTTTGCTCCACAAGGTTTCCGTTAAGGTTTGGCCGATGATGCCCGTCAGCAGGCGGTCGGCTTCGTCAAACGTGTCCTGCACGATTTTGTATTTGGAAGCCAGGTCTTTCATCATGTCCACATACTGGGAACCCTGGCCGGGGAACATAAAGCAGACTTTGGGTTTAATTTCGCTGGGCGTAAAAGGATAAATGCCTTTCATGCGCAGGTACAAGGATTCCTGTTCCCAAACGTCTTGGGAAGAGGCTGTTTTTTTGAAAAATTCGATTTTATCTTTCAGTTTTTCCGGCGTTTCCACGTTAATCGTAACCGCAAATTTGCCCGGCTTGGCAATATGGTTTTTGTCAGAAATGCTGGGCAGGTAAGTGGGATCGTACTGAATGGCGACAAGCGCTTTGTCCAGCACGTTAAAAAGTTCCTGCTTCGTGGCGGCGGAGAAAGTTAAAACGTCGCTTTGGATTTTTTCGCCGGGCACGTGAAGGGTATAAGTCATGTTTACGTTCTCCTGTTTGGGGGTAGAGGGTACGGCACAATGGCACACTTTGTTTTCCTGGGATTTGGCTTCTTCTTCTTTTTTAAGCAGGCCGTCGTTCATTTCTTCCATGGCCACGTGGAAGTTCGTTCCGCCGAAGCCAAACGCGGAAACGTTGGCGCGGCGCACTTTGTCCGTGTTCCAGTCTTCCAGTTTGGTAATCACGCGGAACGGGCAGGTGGCCCAGTCCACGGTCGGGTTCGGGGTTTCAAAGTTGACGGACGGCGGCAACACCTTATTATATAAGGCGAGCGAAGTTTTGATTAAAGAAGCGATACCGGCCGCCGCTTTGGCGTGGCCGATTTGGCTTTTTACGCTGCCCAACCCGATGGTGCCGGGTTTGGCGTGCGCGCTGAAAATTTCGTTTAACGCGTTGAGTTCCACGGCGTCGCCCACGCGGGTGCTGGTGCCGTGCGCTTCCACAAGGCCCACGTCGCCGGGGGTGTATTCCACCTGTTCAAACGCTTTTTCCACGGCGATTTTTTGGCCTTTCGGGTTCGGGGCGGTAATACCTTTGCCTTTCCCGTCGGAAGACGCGCCGACCGCGCGGATAACGGCGTAAATTTTGTCGCCGTCTTTTACAGCGTCCGAGAGGCGTTTCAAAATCACCATACCCGCGCCTTCAGCCATGACGAAACCGTCAGCCTTGGCGTCAAACGGGCAGGAACCTTTTTCGGAAAGCGCGCCGATTTTGCAGAATTTGATGTAAGCGGACGGGGACATCATCTGGTCCACGCCGCCGGCGATTGCCATATCAAAATTGCCCATGCGAAGGCCGTTTACGGCCTGGTCGATGGCGGCCAAAGAAGTGGCGCACGCGGCGTCCACGGCGAAGTTGGTGCCGTGCAAATCAAACACGTTGGCCACGCGGCCGGGAATTACGTTGGCGAGTTCGCCGGGCATGGAGTCTTCGTTGACCGGGGTGAATTTTTCACGTACGCCCGCGTCCATTTCGTCCATCATTTTTTGGGCGTCGGCCGGAGCCAGCGATTTATACGTAGGGGTGTTTTTAAGGATTTCGTACAAGAAAGGTCTGTTCAGGCGGGTGTTGGACATTTCGTTCTTCATGCCGCCCATAGAGTTACCGATAATTACCGCGGTGCGGTTGTGGTCACACTCTTTCTTATCGTAACCGGAATCTTCCAACGCCATGCGCGTGGCTTCGATAGCCAGGTGCTGCACGGTGTCCATCTGTTTGGCAATTTGGGGAGGAATACGGTATTTGAGGGAATTGAATTTAAACGTCTGGGGAATAAAACCGCCGATTTTGGAATAAAGTTTGTCTTCGGCTTTATGGTCGGGACTGTAGAAAAGTTTGTAGTCCCAGTAAGACGCGGGAATTTCGGTAATGCAATACTTGCCTTCTTTAATGTTGCTCCAGAATTCGTCTTTCGTCAACGCTCCGGGCATGATAGCGCCGATACCAACTATGGCGATAGGTTCAAGGTGTTTATTTTTCATTTGTTCTCCTAACGGAAATCCTTTTTCCTTGCGTACTTCTATATAGGTATATTTTATAAATTTAGGAGAAGCAAAACAAATCTGCGCACGCTTTTTTTGCGCAAAGGGTTGACAAAACTTAATTCAACTTGTCAGAATTTTACCGCTTCTGGGCAGTTTATTCCTCCGTCTCCGTCTGACGGGCACATTTTGAAAGGAACGCGTTTTTTGCAAATTTGCACATTTTTTTGCATTTTTCACACTCCGCTCAAACCCGCCAAAAAAAGAAAACCGCCGCAAAAAAAGCGGCGGTTTTGCTGCTTCAAAAACGCATCAAAATTATTTTCCGGTTTTATTTTCAGCCACTTTCATGTTTTCCAGTTCTTCAATTAAACTTAAAAGAGTGGGCTGGAGTTTGGCTACATATTCCTGTTCAAAAGTGCTGATGCGCTGTTCCATACGGGCCATTTGTTTGGCAAATTCGCCGCTGGTTTTGTCCTGCGCGATTTTAAGTTCTTCCAACCGGTAATGCAAATCTTTTACTTTTTCTTTTAAGTCCGCCGTTTCCAAAGACGCCGTTCCCTGCAGGGACTGCAAAATGGCGGCGCGCGGTTTATAAGCGGGCTGCTGGGCCACGGTAACCACGGTTAAATCTTCCACCGCCGGTTCGAAATCCGTTTCGTGCGCCAGCGCGGCGCGGTATTTGGCCGTAAAAACAAACAGTAAAATAAAGCAAACGGTAAATCCGATTAGTTGTAAAATGATAGTGTTTTCCATGTTCTTATCTTAGCATATTTTAGGCAATTTTTATTTGTATGTATCGGATTTTACGCGGGTATAGGGGTCATCGCAAAAAGAACGGATAATTCCTATCAGCCGCAAAACGCACCATACCGCAGACGTCCATACAATAATTTTACCCCACACGGGGTGCGCCCGATACCACTTTAGGAACCAAAAATAAATGATCAGCCCCAGAAAAACGCACATTTTTAATCCGGCTAAAGAAGCATTCCGTATAACAGGCTGCCCGCTTGGCCGCCATGGCACCATAATTACCGGCAAGAACTGTAATAAGGAAAATGGGTTCATCTATTTTGTCCTCCGTCAAACTAACGTCTTTTGACGACTACAAAGCAGGCCCCGAATACGGCGGCGTATAACAACGCACTGCCCGCGGAGCGCCACAAGCTGCCCCAGCCGGGGCCCCACAAGTAAACGGCGCCGCCCAGCAACAAAAAAGCGAATAAATTAATTAAGCTGAATTTAAAAGACATTATTTCTCCTAGCGAATCACCGTGCCCGTCTGCCCCGTTTGGTAATGCACGATACGGATTTCCACGCCCTTTTCTTTAGCAAGGCGCACAGCGTCCGGGTGAAGCACGTTCGCCCCGTTCAAGGCGAGTTTATACATTTCGTCAAAATCTAAAACTTCGTATTTTTGAGCTTTTTCGTCTTTGTTGGGGTCGGCGGAGTACACGCCGTCCACGTCTTTAATCATCTCCACGTGGTCCGCACCCAGCTGGCTGGCTAAAAACACGGCGGACACGTCTGACCCGCCGCGTTTAAGCGTGGTGATTTCTTTATTTTCCCCAATGCCCTGGAACCCGGCCACAACGGGAACATGGCCGAATTCAATTTCCCGCACCAACCGGTCGCCTTTTAAAGACAAAATGTCCGCCCCCGTATGCGTGCAAGTGGTAATCAGGCCGATTTGGGAACCCGTCAGCGACACGGACGGCACCCCAATCGCGCGCAAAGCGATAGACAGCAAAGCCACACTGACGCGTTCGCCGGTGGTGACGAGCATATCCAGTTCGCGTTTATCCGGGTTGGCGGCGATGCTGTAGGCGTGGTCCAACAGTACGTCCGTCAAGTTGCCATTGGCCGACGCAACGATAACGGGAATATAATTGTCGTCATAGCGGGATTTAATCAAATCGGCGGCCATAAGCAGTTTTTGTTTGTTGGCCAACGTATTGCCGCCGAATTTCATAATGCAGATTTGTCTCATAAAATTGTCCTATAACCACTGGGGCAACGCATGCCCCGAGAGCATTTCTTCATAAGAAGTGCGTTTGCGCACGACGGCGTATTCCTCCCCGCGCACCATCACTTCCGGCACGAGCGGACGAAAATTGTAAACGGACGACATGGACGCGCCGTACGCTCCAGCACACATTATAGCAAGCAGCCGGCCCGCTTGTACAGGCTCAATAATGCGGTCTTTGGCGAATACGTCGCCCGATTCGCAAATGGGTCCCACAATATCGGCGATTAACGGCGCCACGCCTTTTTTGGATACGGGCAAAATGGTATGCCACGCATCGTACATGGCGGGCCGGACAAGGTCGTTAAACCCCGCGTCTACCACAATAAAATTTTTGCTTCCCATTTTTTTGGTGCAAATCACTTCCGTTACCAAAATCCCCGCGTTGCCGACCACCGAACGGCCCGGCTCCACGATGATATGTTTGTGTAAATCCCCCAGTGTTTCGCGCACTACGTCCGCGTACGCCGCGCAGGTGGGAGGCAGTTCCACATTGTAATTAATGCCCAGTCCGCCGCCCAAATCAATGTTATCCAAAACGATGCCTTCGGCTTCCAGTTCGCGCACCATCTCCGCGATTTTCGTAAACGCCAGCCGGAACGGTTCCACGTCCAGCAGCTGCGAACCGATATGCACCGCGATACCGGCCAAACGGATGCCCTCCATGTTGGCGGCTTCGCGGTAAAGGCGGTGGGCGTCGTCCCAGTCCACGCCGAATTTATTTTCTTTCTTGCCGGTGGTGATTTTGACGTGCGTCAGCGCGTCCACGTCCGGGTTGACGCGCAGGGCC
>CALYRQ010000001.1 GCA_945483375.1 uncultured Elusimicrobia bacterium | reverse complement strand
ACCGGCCAAGCGGCGGATTTCGATACCTCCTGCCTTAGGCCCGGGCATTGTATATATTTTAGCATTTTGGAGCACGAGAGGGGACTCAACCCTACATAACCACTTGGGAACCAGACACAACCCCAAACATTTTACAGTATTTTAGCCCTTTATCACTGTACCAGCGGCAAACGCGCCGGCCGTCTTTCAATTGGGCAAACGCATAAACGCTGCCCTGCGGGATGCGGGTGCACACCGCTACGGAATCCGTCCATGCACCGCTCTGCAGGCTGTGCGGACGGCAAACGAAGTGTTTGGTTTTTACGGAGTTTGAAGTCCCTAAATAGGACGCCCGGTCCCCGGGAAAATCAATGTCCAGCTTATCTAAATCGCCGGCATATTCGCCGTTGGCCATAAAATACACTTCTTCCGCATGGGCAATAGAGGAAAGCAACGTCAGCGCTTCGGCGGCGCGCGACTTTTCCACCGCTTTTTCATACTGCGGCAGCGCCACGGCGGATAAAATACCGATAATTAACACTACAACTAACAGCTCTATCAGCGTAAAGCCGGCACTTTTTACATCAAAGAACAATTTTTGATAAATGTTATTCATATTCCCAATTTATCAAAAAAAAAACGAGTCAAGGCCTGCAAAACAACAAAGACAAATGAGCGGAAGATTCCCGACTACAACCTCGGGAATGACGACTGGGAAAGTGCGGACAAAATAAGCAACAACGGATAAGAAATCTCTTTCTTATCCGTTGTGCGCAAATTGCAAGTTAACATCAGTTGTTATTCAAATGCCGTGCAGATTAGAATAACACAATAGAAGATTGCCTGATTTGTTAAATTCGCTTTAGATTGTGCGGGCTAGTCAGCACCCTGCGGGCCGCCACTCGGCGTGGCTGTAGCCACGTCAAGGCTGAGGGACGCATAAGATAATAGAATTTAGCAAATTGTTGGCCCTTACAAGCAAGAACGGGCAGAAAAACCCTTGCTGCCCGTTCTGCGAATTGTAGAAGTTAACATCAGTTGTTATTACACCACTTCCCCATAACACAGCGCCCCTTCCGCGCGGACAATCTTCGCCCTCACCAACCCGCGATGAGGAAGATTCTCCCCCTCCAATACCACCTGCTGGAAGTTGGATGTAATCCCGTGCGGACGCCCGTCCTTGTGTTCTTCTATAAACACTGTCTGTTCTGTACCGACGAGCGACGCGGCAAACGCGGCACGCAGTTCTTTATCCAACGCGCGCAGCGTTTCGGCGCGGCGTTTGATTACCTGCGCCGGAAGCTGCTGTAAGAGGGCGGCTTTCGTACCGGGGCGGGGCGAATAGCTGAAAACGTGAAGCCCGGCCAGTTTTACCTCGCGGATAAAGCGGACGGTATCTTCAAAATCCTGTTCCGTTTCGGTGGGATAGCCGGCAATAACGTCGGCAAAAATGCCGATTTGCGGTACCCGCGAACGCAAATCCGCCACGCGCGCGCGGTAAGCAGCGGTGTCGTAATGGCGGTTCATGTCCTGCAGCACTTTATCGCATCCGGCCTGCAAAGGTAAATGGAAATAATTGCAAAAACGGTCCGGCCGCGCAGCCATGGCCGCAATTACACCACCCGTTACAGTTTGCAGTTCAATCGAGGAAAACCGAATACGAAACGTACCCGGCTGGCGTGCGACGTATTCGCACAGTTCAGCCAAATCCGCTCCCGTCTGCGGACAGCGGTAATTGCCAATGTTGATGCCCGTCAGCACGATTTCGGCAAACCCTTTTTCTTCCAATGTTTTGATTTCGGTTAGCACGTCCGCGAGCGGTTTGGAACGCTTTTCACTGCGGGCAAACGGCACGATACAATAGGAACAGAAACAGTCGCACCCGTCCTGAATTTTGATAAACGCGCGGCTGTGGCCTTCGTGCCCGGAAACGGTCCAACAGACGTCCTCTTCGTTAAAAAGGACGCGGCCCAGCTCGTACTTGCCGACGATTTCGGCCTGCGAAAATTTCTTTTGCACTTCAGCTTTATGCGCCATGGCATAGCACCCCGTCAGCACGAGGCGTGCGGCCGGATTGCGGCGCAAAATCTGGCGGATTTGTTTTTCCACGTCTTTATCGGCCTGGTGGGTAACGGTGCACGTATTGAGCACGCAGATATCCGCCGTTTCAAAAGACTCGGCGGGCTTGGCCCCGGCACGCAGGAACTGCTCCAAAATAGCTTGGCTTTCCACCTGGTTGACGCGGCACCCGAATGTTTTAATAAAAAAAGTTTTAGTCATTTATTGTAAAGCCTTTTTCCCGTTGCAAATACTCGCAAAACGCGCGGGCCGGCGGCATAAGAACATTGCACTCGTATTCCCAATGTCCGAATCGGTCCCTGTAGCCGGTCATAGAATACGTGCAGGAATACGGCTCTTCGTTATGGCGGCACAGCGTCCACGAACAAGATTGATAATCGCACTGTAACTCATAAAAACTGTAGACGTTCCCCTGGCAATGTGGAAATTCCGCCGTGGGGTCATCCACTTTACAGTCCAAGAGCGAAGCAGCGGACGGATTTAATGCGGGGGTAGCCTCGTCGGACAAAAGCCATACGGAGCCGTCCGTCTGGGCCCCATACAAGGTAAACCAGGAATCTAATGCACGTTCCAGTTCCGGCAAGCCGGACAAGAAACGCGACATTTTTTGGGCTTCTTCTTCCGCAGACGAAACTTGCACCGCCGTTTGCGGCACAGGTTCCGCAACAGAGGAGAGCTTCCCCCGCAACCACAAAAAGGATTGTATCCCTAAAAATACCCCGAGCACTAATCCCAAAGTACTTGCTAGCCGATCAGAACGAAAATCCACATCAGCGTCGGCTGTACACAATTTTTTAAGAAAATTTTTAATCATAAATCATCAAACGGCCATGTTTTAGCGTTGACGCTTACAAAGCATTTTGATCCTTTTGTTTATACCGGCGGAATAATTTAGAGACCACAATCCGTCATATAAATTATTCGAAAATAACGGTTTTTATAAAAGAACAGCCACCAACCAACCACGATAACAAAAAACCGATAACGGTCCAACACAAAAAGATACGGAGAATAACAAACCAATATGCAGATCTGTCCTTTTGCACCGATGATGAATGCCGATAAACGCGTTGTATTTTTTTACGTTTGCCCATATTATAAAAGTTTGGCGGCAACGGCGATACAGGCCGTTTCCGCGCGCAGAATGTTTACGCCCAGCGTAACGGGCAATACGTTATACTGCGCCGCCACGACGATTTCTTCGTCCGTCCAGCCGCCAGCGGGGCCGACAAACACGCGCAAGCGTTTGGGATTGCCCAGTTTTTCCAGTCCCCAAAAAAGCGTATGAGATTCTTCCGCCTCGTACGCAATCAGGGACGGCACCCCCTCCGAAATGGCCTGCGGAAATTTAAGCGGAGGCAAAATCTCGGGTATGAACGGGGTATCGCACTGTTTACAGGCGGAAATCATGATTTGGCGCCAGCGGTCATTCTTGCCGTCCCATTTTCTTAGCACGTCGTATTCGCTACGTTCGGTAATCACCGGGCGGAACGCCGCTACGCCCAGTTGCGTACCTTTATCAAGCACGTCCTCCAACCCGGTGCGGGAATTGGGGGCAAAACACAGTTCCAATTCAAGCGCGGGGCGGCGCGTTTCGCGCGGTTTTAACAGCGTGCCGCGCACAAATTTCTTTTGGATACGGTCAATCCGCCCGGTAAATTGGCGGCCAGAACCGTCAAATACCAGGATTTCATCGCCCTCTTCGTGCCGGGCAACGGCGGAAGCGTGATGGGCTTCCGCATCCATTAAAAAAAATTCGGTTTCTTTAATATCTGCAAAATACTGGGACATAAGGATATTGTAGTAAATTTTACTCCCGCCAATACTGCTCCGTACAGAGAGTGAAAGCCGTTTCCTAATTTTATACCCGCCTTTCGTCCTGTTTATAAAAAGCGTTCTCCGTTGCCGTTAATGCAGGCCTTCATCCTGTTTATAAAACGCCTTAAGGCGGAAAAACGTTTTTATTTGTTCGAGCGAAGCGAGTTGTAAAAACGTCCGCCGAGAGTGCGTTTTATAGGATCCGGCCTGCGAGTTTTTTGCTTACTTTTTGTCGGTACAAAAAGTAAGGAGAAAATATTTAAGGAAAAGCAATTAAAAAAGGGGAACCTTGCGGTTCCCCTTTGTACTCTCTGATTTACCACCCAAATACTTATTTGTCTACGACTTCGGCTTCCACCACGTCGTCTTTATTTCCGGCGGCATTGGCTTGCGCACCCGCAGCTTCGGCACCCGGCTGGGCTCCGGCTTGCGCCTGCGCGCCGGCCTGGGCATTGGCCTGCTGGGCTTTGTACATTGCTTCGCCCAGTTTCTGGCTGGCCTGCATCGCCGCGTCGGTAGCGGATTTTATTCTGGCCGCGTCGTCGCCTTTCAAGGCTTCTTTCAAATCGCCCAAGGCGCGTTCAATGGCCAAGCGATCGTCTTGGGACACTTTGTCGCCGTATTCTTTCAGCGATTTTTCGGTCTGGTACAACACGCTGTCGCCCTGGTTTTTCGCTTCGATAAGTTCTTTGTGTTTCTTATCTTCTTCAGCGAATTTTTCGGCGTCTTTTACGAATTTTTCCACTTCCGCGTCGCTGAGCTTGCTGGAAGAAGTAATCGTAATGTGCTGTTCCTTGTTGGTGCCCAAGTCTTTGGCGGACACGTTCAAAATACCGTTAGCGTCGATATCGAAGGTAACTTCGATTTGCGGCACGCCGCGCGGAGCGGGCGGAATACCGTCGAGGTCGAATTTACCGAGCGGCACGTTGTCTTTGGCCATGGGGCGTTCGCCCTGCAAGACGTTAATGGTTACCGCCGGCTGGTTATCGGCAGCCGTAGAGAATACCTGCGATTTGCGCGTAGGAATCGTGGTGTTGCGTTCGATTAAGCGCGTGCACACGCCGCCCAGGGTTTCGAGGCCCAGGGACAGCGGGGTGACGTCCAACAGAAGCACGTCTTTGACGTCCCCGGTCAAAATACCGGCCTGTACGCTTGCGCCGATCGCCACACATTCCATCGGGTCGATACCGCGTTCGATTTTTTTGCCCACAAGGTCTTCCACGAATTTTTGCACAATCGGCATACGGGTCGGACCGCCGACCAAAATAATGCGGTCAATCTGGCTGGGAGACAGTTTGGCGTCGGACAAAGCCTGTTCCACGGATTTGGCGCAGCGTTTGACGATGTCGTCCACCAGGCTTTCCAGTTTGGCGCGGGACAATTTGAGTTCGAGGTGTTTCGGGCCGTCCGCACCGGCGGAAATAAACGGTAAATTAATGTCCGTTTCCATGGTGGTGGACAGTTCGATTTTGGCTTTTTCGGCCGCGTCTTTCAAGCGTTGCTGGGCTTGTTTGTCTTTGGACAAATCGATACCCGTTTGTTTGCGGAATTCGTCCACCATCCAGGCGATGATGGCATTATCCATATCCGTACCGCCCAACTGCGTATCGCCGGACGTGGCGATTACTTCGAACGTACCTTCTTTACCCATTTCCATAATGGTGACATCGAGCGTACCGCCGCCCAAGTCAAACACGAGCACTTTTTGTTCTTTGCCCGCTTTATCGATACCGAAAGCCAGCGCGGCCGCGGTCGGTTCGTTTACAAGGCGCACCACTTCCAGGCCCGCGATGCGGCCCGCGTCTTTGGTGGCCTGGCGTTGGTTGTCGTTAAAATACGCCGGGACGGTGATGACCGCTTTTTCCACGGGTTCGCCCAAAAAGGCTTCGGCGTCTTTTTTCACTTTCTGCAACACGAAAGCGGACAACTGCTGGGGCGTAAATTCCTGCCCGCGCAAGTTAAATTTGTAGTTTTCCCCCATTTTGCGTTTGAAAGCGGTGACGGTGCCTTCCGGGTTGGCGATCGCCTGGCGGCGGGCCGGTTCACCCACGAGGCGCTGGCCGTCTTTCGTAAACGCCACATAAGACGGGAACGCTTTCCCGCCGATAGAGCTGCCTTCGGCGGACGGAACGATCGTTCCTCTGCCGCCTTCCATTACCGCCGCGGCGGTGTTGGAGGTGCCCAAGTCAATACCAATAATTTTAGCCATACTTTTTTATCTCCTTTTGATTAAAACTTTTTTACCCCACGTCTAAGCGAAAAATTAGTTTTTAACCTTCCGCGTGCTGTCCGACAATGACCCGCGCGGGGCGCAGAACTTTGCCGTCCATCAAAAATCCCATTTGAACTTCCTGCAACACAAGGCCGTCCTGGTCTACGGACGAGGGAATCATCGCCACCACTTCCTGCGTCTGCGGGTCGTAAGGTTTATCCAACACGTCCATGCGTTCGATGCCTTCGGAACGGAACGCTTTTTCCATTTCGGTCAGAACCATTTTGATTCCGTCTTTTACGCCTTTGAGTTCGGCCGAACATTCGGCGGAAGCATCTTGCTTATCCATTTTTTCGGCTTGTCTTAAGAGCACTTCATAGGAAGGAAGCAGTTTTTCGGCCAGCTGTTTTTTGCCGTAGGCCAAAAAAGACGCTTTTTCACGTTCGGTGCGTTTGCGGAAGTTGTCAAAATCCGCGCTGAGCCGTACCAGCTGGGCGTAATAATCGGGCTTTTGTTCTTCGGCCGGTTCGTCTTCCGGTTTGACTTCAACTTCCGGTTCGGCGACTTCCGGCAAATCCCGTTCGTCCAGTTCCTGCTCGGCGGACTGTTCGTGTTTATGTTTCTTACTCATAATCGTCTTCACCCCCGGCGGGCAGAGCGGACCAGTTTTGCATGGACGCTTCCAATAAGTCCCCGATGAAATTCACCAAAGACATCACCCGCGTATATTCCATATGTTTGGGCCCTATAATGCCCAACATGCCAACCGTTTTGTCCCCCACGCGGCAGGCGGTGGTAACAATACTTAAATTTTTAAGTTCTTTAAGCTCGTTCTCGCTGCCGATACTGACGCTTAACTTTTGGTTGGACTTTTCCATATCCGTCATTTTTTCGCTTAACAGCGAAGAAAAACGTTCGCGCTCTTCCACTACGCGCATCATTTGTTTTAAATCTTCGTAATCGTCCTCGGTCGTGTTTTCCAACAAGCGGCCAATGCCTTCCACATATAATTCGTCGCCCGTTTGGGGGCGTTCGATATCTTTTAATACCTGGGCGGCCAGGTCCGCCACGCCGGCCAATTCGCGGTGGCCGGACTGCACGTGCTGCCACAAAATGCGGCGGGCGTCGGCCAACGTAAGGCCGGAAATTTCCTCGTTAATAAAACGGCTGAGCACGCGCAGACGGGAAGGCTCAATAATATACCCCGTGCGGACCGGCCAATGGCGCACTGCGCCGGACTGGGTGACCAGTACCGCCAAAATCATACCGGGGGCAAGCGGAATAAAATCAAGCCGCTGGACGCGTTGGTCCTGCACGTTAGAGGTATACACAAATCCCGCCGCGCCGGACAGCATGGCCAGTAAACGCGACGTCTGCACAAGCATATTATCCACCTCGTTTACGCGGGCGTCGTACTGTTCTTCAATGCGTTGGCGTTCCTGTGCGGCCATTTTTTGCACGTTGGCAAGGTAATCCACATAATAGCGGTAGGCTTTATCCGTTGGAATACGCCCGCCGGACGTATGCGGCTGGTAGAGGTAACCCTCTTCTTCCAGTTCTTTCATAATGTTGCGCACGGTGGCGCTGGATACGTCCTGCAACGCGGACGATACAATCATCTGTGAACCCACGGGCCGGCGGGTTTCCACAAATTGTTGGACTACCCACCTTAAAATTTTTTCTTTACGCGCTTTGGCGATTTCCGGTTTTAAGATTCTCATACTGTATCCCGGGGTTCTTAGGGGAAGTGCGTTTTATTTTAGCACTCTTTCAAACCCTCTGCTAAAATTATAAGCAATTATTTTATTTTTGTCAACCCCTATTTTAGACTGCTAATTTTGAACCGCTCTCTCAAAGACCAATCACTTCTGTTATAAGTATAGGAATAGCGGAATTTGACGCAACGCGTCTTTTTGGATTAGATTAAGAGAAATATATAAGGAGAACAAGCATACCCGGGGATTAGCGATATGCTCACAGAGGATAGCACCAATAAGACGGCTCATCTATACACGCTTCCTGCCGGGAAGAAAACTTCCTACAAAATCGGTTGGCCGCCTCATCGTCTTTGGCAGCATTACACACGCTTCTGTCGCTGTACACATACATTTGGATGGAAAACCTCGGAGAAGGATATACCGCTTGGATTTCGCCGCCGTCAAAGGACCTCAGACCATACGTAAATTTCTTAAATTTGCAAGAAGTTTCTCCGCTAAATCCATCTATATTCAATTCGTCCCAGGTGGTTGCGGACGAACCATTGGCAAGCGCATATTCCCGTTGCATGTCCCGGATATGACGCACCATCGTTATGGCTTCTACCGTACGCGCTTTTAACACGGCTGATTTATATTCCGGCAGCGCTACAGCGGCCAAAATACCAATGATTAAAACAACTACCAACAGTTCTATAAGCGTAAATCCTTTCATAAAAAGTTAGTCCCGAGTGTTTTTGTCGGGAATATCCTCCTTTTGAATACAGGCCAGCTCCCCGAACTCTGCGGACCGCCAGCCTTCGGGAATGACGCGGCCGAAGCAGGCCGCCAAACTGGAATTATCCCCATGTTATCAAAAAAAAAACGGGGCAAGCTCTTCTAAAACATCTCCCCAAAAAGTTACAATATATATATGGAACTCATTGATTCACACGCCCATTTAAATGACCCGGCCTTTGATACCGACCGGGACGAAATAATCACACGTCTGCCGCAGGCGGGCGTGGTTTTTAGCGTTGAAATCGGCTGTGCGCCCGAAGAATGGCGGCCCGCTTTGGATTTATCCGCCCAATATCCGGCGCTCGTCCGCGCCGTGTTGGGAGTCCACCCCGAATACGCCCCGAAACTCACGCAAGCGGGCATCCGCGAACTGGAAAATTTACTTGCGGACAAAAACAATGTGGCCGTGGGAGAAATTGGCCTGGATTATACCTGCCTGGAGATTGCAGGCAAAAACCTCCAGCAAGACGTTTTTACCCAAATGCTGGGGCTCGCCAATAAGGCTCACCTGCCCGTCGTCTTACACGTACGGCGCGAAGGAGAAGATTACGCCGCGTACGAAGACACTTTCGCCGCGTTAAAACGAGATTGGACGCCCGTTTCCGGACGCAAATACGCGGGCGTATTACACTGTTTCTGCGCGCGGTACGAAGAAGCAAAAAAGGCGCTTGACCAAGGTCTTTTATTGGGAATCAACGGCTGTTTTACCTATAAGAAGAACGAATACATCCGCGAAGCCGTCAAAAAAGCGGGCGCGGACAAAATTATCTTTGAAACGGACTGCCCCTATTTATCCCCGCAGGGCAAACGCGGCACAAGAAACGACCCGTCGAACATTCCGCTGATTGCCCAGTTTACAGCCGATTATTTAAATATTCCGCTGGAAGAACTGGCGCAAATCACCACCAAAAATGCGCGGGAATTGTACGGACTCAAATAAATTTGTTATAGTGCTGTAATAGGATTTATTATGAAAAAACAACACTTTTTTATTTTTATCGCCGCCGCGCTCATCGCCGCGGGATGTACCTCGCCGGAGCAGGACCAGCAAATCCGGCTGTTTTGGATGCAACAGTATACCAACTTCATGATGAAATCGTTAAGCAAACTGCCGTCTTCCGCACGCCAACTTCCGCCCATGCAAGACCTGCATCCCCGCGAAATCCGGCCCGCCCCGCGCCCGGCCGCCCAACCACAGCCGCAAGTAATCGACGTCACCATTGAAACCGACGCCCTCCCCGGCAAAGCGACGCATGCGGAACGCATCCGTATGAAACGCGCGTGGGATGCAGTGCAAATTTCCAACCAAAAAACGCTGGATGACATTAACGCCGCGTTTGGCGCACAGGTAAAATCCAAAGCGTTTATCATTACTACGAATACGGAAAAACAACTTAAACAAGCCGCTAAAAACGCCGCCAATTTTGCGGCCTATTTCACCCAACAAAAAGAACTGCTTGCCAAACAGGAACAAGCGCTCAACGCGTTAATGACGCAAAACCGCAGCAGCATTAAAAAACTGAAAAAAACAAATACGCAATTATAACACCGGGGGCCGCTTATGCGCTTGCGCTTTATTTTGGGCTTGATTTTGTTGGGGGTGGCACTGCAGTTTATTGCAAAAATGCTAAACGGCGTGTTGCCCATGATGCAGGAAGCCGCCCAATATCCCGTAAGCCGCCAGGCCTTACAGTTTCCGCTTAGGAAACCGGCGCCCAAACCGCAACCTAAACCGTCCCGCCTTAGTACGGCGGCCCGACGTTTGACAACGTGGATTCAAAAAGAAAAACAAGCAGAACTCGTTAATCCCGCCGAAAAAATGCTCCCTCCAAAAAAAGATTCCGGCAATGCATTCATGCAAATAACGCTGGAAGACCTCCGCCCTCCCGTCAAAAACGACGCGCTGGGAAAAGAAGCCTCGGCCCGCCTGGAAGCGTTTTTGGTTCAAAAAAGACATGAAAACGCACAGTTAGCCGACGAAACGGGCGCGCTGTTCGGAGAAGAAGCCAAAAAAGAAATTATGTATATTTTGGCCGAAGACGAAAAAGCCAGCCTGGCCAATGCGCGCCAAAGCAAAACCGCGCAGGAATATGCCCGGCGGCAGGAAAAAACGGACGAAACAATTTCCAAAAAACTGGCCGCGCTGTTTGAAAAATACAAAAAACAATTTAACCGCCGGTTAAATGAAAATTCACCCGCCTGGAATGATTTTTTCAAACGGGTGAATAACTTTCAAAAAGCGGCGGATTAACCCTTCCCCATCAAATCATTCCGGAAAGTTTCTGCCAACTTGCAGGGTGAAGCCAAACACCGCAGGCTGACGCTGCCTTTCGTTTCGGCACTCTCAATGAATATCCACCGTGCTTCGCAACCTGCAGGCCACACGCCGGTATTTTTCCCAATAAATTCCCCCGCAATAGCCGGAGAGTTATAGATACAACAAAAAACCCCGCCTCGTAAGAAGCGGGGTTTGCTGCAAACAAATGTTAACTTAGTTCGCGGCGGCTTTGACGGTGTCGACCAATTTCTTAAAAGAAACCGGGTCTTTAATCGCCATTTCGGACAACATTTTGCGGTTGAGCGTAATGTTGGCTTTGGTTAAGCCGCTGATGAACTTGGAGTAAGACAAACCTTCCTCTCTTACCGCGGCGTTGATGCGGGTAATCCACAACTGGCGGTAGGTGGTTTTTTTGTCTTTGCGGTCCACGTAAGCGTGTACGCCGGATTTATCCAGCTGCTGCGTGGCCATGCGCAAGCGGCGGGATTTATCTCCGTAATAGCCGCTGGCTCTTTTCAATACTTTTTTCTTTCTTGCGTGTCTGGGAACGCTGAATTTAATTCTCATGTTTCTAACCTCTTATTTGGCCATGGGGAGATATTTTTCCAAAATCTTCCCTTTGTTGGACTCGGGCGTAATGACGCCGGTCTTTCTCATACCGTGTTTAATGGAGGCAGAAACAGGCGTTAACAAGTGTTTTCTGCCGGCTTTTCTGTGGGTGAATTTACCCGTGGCGGTTTTTCTGAAGCGTTTTTTGCCGCCGCTGTGGTTTTTTAATTTAGGCATTGTATTATCCTTTGTGTAAAATGGCTCTTTTTACCCTACCTGTGCCGGGAGCCGGTCAAGCCCCGTACCCAGTCACTACAAAAAGAACCTAAAAAATCGGTTAATTTTTAGGCACAAACGTCATCGACATGCGGTTGCCCATCTGTTGAAGTCCGCCGTCCACACTCGCCAAGGGTTCCAAACGTTTAGCGGTATCGTTCAAAATTTGCATGCCAATATCTTTATGCTGGTTTTCGCGTCCGTGGAATACCACCACAAAACGCACCATGTCTTTCTTACGCAAGAAATCTTCAATTTGACGGACTTTAACGTCCAAATCGTGCGGAGCGATGCGCGATTTAATGCGCAGCTCTTTCATGGTTACTTTGGTTTGTTTCTTTTTGGCCTCGGCGGCTTTTTTGCCCTGCTCGTATACATACCGGTTATAATCCAGTATTTTGCAAACGGGAGGAACCGCGTTGGGGGAAATTTCCACCAAATCCAGTTCTTGCTCTTTGGCCAGCGCGATGGCCTGCGCAATCGGCTTAACGCCAATCATGGTTCCGTCGGAATCAATTACGCGCACTTCCGCCGCGCGGATATTTTGGTTTCTGGTGTACAAATCTTTTTTGTACGTTCTTCTGTTATCGAATCTGGCCATTTAATTATTCTTTCAAAAAAATAGTCCTCTTTTAGGACTTTTCTATTATACAAACTTAGCGGGAAAGGTGTCAATTTTGCCCCGGTTTCGGGGCCCGCAAAAGCCTAAAACGTCAAAGGCCCCTCCAAAGAGGAGCCTTTGCCAGCGTAAGGACTATAAATCCTGTACAATTTTGCGGGTATTGCCGACGGGGTTAATCCGCGCCGGAACGCCCTTGTATTCAATTTTGCCGCGGCCCATGGCGGAGGCGTCCAGCGTGTCCGTGGCGACAACTTCCACATCGCCCGAACCGTTCACCACCGCTTTTACGGAAAATGCGCGCAAGCTGCCCGCGTCAATATCGCCGGAACCGTTGTTTTCCAGGTATACTTCCCGCGCCATGCCGCCCAGCTCAATTTCCGCATGGTTGGAAGCCGCCGCACGCACGGACTTAGCCGCCAGACGGTTTACATCCACTTCCGCCCGGCCGGACGCCGCAACGGAAAGCGCTTGAACATCTAAATTATCAATAGAAATATCGCCGTTCTGCGAAGCGGTCAGCGTAAGCGCATCCGCCTGTAACGCACCGCGCACGTCCAGTTCGCCGTTTTGGCTGACGGTTACGGCAGTCACTTCCGGCGCCGTAACCAGGATATGCAGTTTATCTTTGTCTTTACCGAACATTGGCTCGGCAAACGAAATGACCAGCGTATTGGCTTCTACACGCACCTGGACGGCGTTAACCAGTTTGTCGCGCCCGCTGAGAGTGACGGAAGCATCTGCACGCTGCATAAAATCCACCTCCGCGTCCCCGCGTACGTCAAGCGCCGAAAACGCACCCAAATTTTCCACATTGCGGGACGTATACCCGGCCATATTCCGGGCCCAAACGGCGGCGGCGCACAAGACTGCCACCCCCAATACCAGCATTACATTTTTGAGTTTCATATAACCCCCATATTCAAATATCCTAAGAATAGGATAGGGTTATTTTAAGTATTTCGCAAATTCTCCGCAAGCGCAAAAAAAGATTAGACAGCGAACGAGCAAGAACGTCTTAAATTTGCTAAAATAGATATAAATTTACACCATTTACAGCAAGGGGATAATCATGAGCAACAGAAGAATGGCCCGGGAATGTGCCCTGCAATCACTTTACTACGCCGACAGCGCCAAAACTGCCGACACGTTGCAGCTAACGGCTTACGCGGAAGATTTTAAACAGGAATTAGGGGACTGCTTCCCGTTTTGCGAAGAATTAATCACGGGTACGGCCAACAATCTGCCGGCCATCGACAAACTGGTTTCTTCCTACGCCAAAAACTGGACGATTAACCGCATGTCGGCGGTGGACCGCTCCATTCTGCGCATGGCCACTTACGAAATGGTGTTCAGCCCCGAAAACACCCCCGTACCCGCCATTATTGACGAAGCGATTGAACTCGCCAAAAAGTACTCGACTGAAAACTCCAGCAAGTTTATCAACGGTCTTTTGGACCAACTGAAAAAAGAACGCAAATAACCACGTTATATGCACCCGAAAGAAGAGATTGAACGGCTGAAAAAGCTGGTCAATTACCATAACAACCTTTACTATAATTTGGACAATCCCATATTGTCCGACACGCAGTACGACGAACTTTACAAACAATTAAAAGATTTAGAAGACCGGTACCCCCAATACCGCACCAAAAATTCACCTACCCAGCGGGTGGGCGGCAAAGTAGCGGGGCAATTTACGCCGGTCAAACACGCAACGGCGATGATGTCTTTGGACAATTCGTATTCGCCCGACGAAATCCGCGAATGGTACGACCGCGCCGCCAAAACCCTCCAGCGCGAAGATTTTGAAATGGTGGTAGAAGGCAAAATAGACGGGGTGTCCTGCTCGCTTACCTATTTGGACGGGAAACTCATCCAGGCCGCCAGCCGCGGCGACGGAAAAATTGGCGAAGACATTACCGCCAACGTCCGCACCATTAAAAACATTCCGCACGAACTGCCCGGTGCACCAGCCGGAATTTTGGAAATCCGCGGGGAAGTGTATTTAGATAAAAAAGATCTGGAAGAGTTAAACACCACCCAAATTTTAAAAGCCGAAAACACGTTTGCCAACACGCGCAACGCCGCCGCCGGATCCCTGCGCCAAAAAGACCCGGTGGTGACCGCCGCCCGGCCGCTTAAATTCTTTGCCCATTCCTTCGGTGCGGGGAACATCACGGCGGACAGCTTCAGCGGATTTATCGACCAATGCCGTGCGTGGGGATTCTCCATCTGCCCGGTGCGCACGAAGACAACGCTTATAAGCGAAGTAATCCGTTTCTACAATCAATTTGAATCCTCCCGCCACAATTTACCGTTTGATGTGGACGGGCTCGTCGTCAAAGTAAACCGTTTTGAATACCAGCGCATTTTAGGCGTTACGGCCAAAAGCCCGCGCTGGGCGATTGCTTTTAAATACCCCGCCCCGCAAGCCACCACCACGGTAAACAACATTCTTTTTTCCGTAGGCAGAAGCGGTATTATCACCCCGGTGGCAGAGCTGGAACCCGTCCCGTGCGCGGGCGTCATTATTTCCAACGCCACCCTGCACAACTTCGACGAAATCAACCGCCTGGGCGTGCGCGTGGGCGACACGGTAATTATCGAACGCGCGGGAGAAGTTATCCCCAAAGTGGTAAAAGTGGCCGAACACAAAGGCACGCAGGAAGTGCTCCCGCCGGCCGAGTGCCCGTCCTGCGGCGAACCCGTTTACAAAGAGCAGGACGAAGTAGGCTATTACTGCATTAATCCTTCCTGCCCGGCCCAACTGCGCGCGCGGCTACTGCACTTTGCGTCCCGCAACGCCATGGATATTGACGGCCTGGGCGACGTAGTGATGGACCAGTTACTGGAAAACAAATATGTGTCTGACTTTGCCGACATCTATGCCCTTACGTTTTTACATTTACTTAATCTGGAAAATTTTAAAGATAAAAAAGCGCAAAATCTATTGGACTCTATTGAAGCCAGCAAACAAAAACCGCTTTCCAAACTTTTATTTGCGCTCGGGATCGCCTTCGTGGGCGAAAAAACGGCCGAAATTTTGGCGGACCGTTTCCGCACGCTTGACGCGTTAAAAGACGCCCCTTTGGAAGAACTCCAAAGCGTACGCGAAGTGGGAGAGAAGGTTTCCCAAAGCATTTACGATTTTTTCCGCAGTCCGCGCGCGCTGGAACAAATCGAACGGTTGCGTGCGGCAGGGCTTAATTTCACACAGCCTAAAAAAGAACTCTCCGGCAATATCCTGGACGGAAAGACACTCGTATTTACCGGGGAACTTAAAACCATGACGCGCAGCGAAGCGGAGCTGCTCGCCAAAGAATACGGTGGAAAAGCCAGTGGAAGCGTATCAAAAAAGACGTCTTATGTAGTGGCCGGGGAAGCGGCAGGAAGCAAACTGAAAAAAGCAAATGAACTCGGCGTACCCGTACTAACCGAAGAAGAATTTTTAAAACTGATAGGAAAAACCGCCGCTTAAATAAAAATCCCCGGGCTAATGTTCGGGGATTTTTATTAATCTAAAGCGAACCAAATGGATTTTCCGCCGTTAACGGCATGGCGCTCTCCGCCGCCCATTGCCTTACACATTTGTTCCATTTTTTGATCTGCGGCAGTGCCTTTTTCCACATAATAACAAAACAAATGCTTGCCGGGAACGGGCGATTTCATGCTCGAGGCCAAATCCGAAACATACAAGAAAGAAGGAAAATCTTCCCTGAAGAGCGAACCCACATCCACACGTCCGTCAATCAATACAAAACTGAAATAGCGGCCTATTATTTTGTCATGATCTTTTTTGTATGTTGCCAATTCCCCTGAAGGAGTAACACTCAAATCGTCAAACGACTCAGGCCAGGAACCCGTTTCCATCACATAGGTTTCCGCCGCCTGCGAAATGGAGCGGATAACGGACAGCGCTTCCGCCGTACGCGCCCGCGCAACAGCGCGCGTATACTGCGGCAATGCGACCGAGGACAAAATACCAATGATTAAAACGACAACCAATAGCTCGATTAAGGTAAAACCGCTCTTTCTGTCGTCATTCCGGCCATGGATCCGGAAGCCAGGCAGTTTATGAGGTATTGTTTCCATTTGATATGGATTCTGAAATAAATTCAGAATGACACCACAAAAACCTTTCATTTTCTTTTCTCCTATCAAAAAAGTCATTCTGAGAGGTTTCTGCTCAGAATCTACCGCTTTTGACGAACAAAAGCATCAGTGAGAGATTCTGGGCAACAACTCCTCGGAATGACTCTATGTTATCAAAAAAAAAAAACAATACAACCCCTGGCACCGCGCAGCGTCCGGGGGCAGGAGGATTGCCCTTGTGTTATAGGCGGGGGCTAGGGCGTACTGCTGAAACCGCCGGACGACAAAAAAACGGCCCTCTGTAAAGAGAGCCGTTTGCGTTGTTAAACCAAAAAATTACTGGGCTTTCATGTCGCTGCGGACCTTGTTGAACAGGTTGCTCTGCGTCGCACGCTGTAAGAAAGATTCCCATTCCTGCTGGGTGAGTTCGAAATCATCCATTACGATGTAGGAAATTTCTTTTGCGGCGTCTTTGCCTTTTTTGTTTTTCTGGGCGTATTCGTTTTCCAGCTCCACATAGCGGCTGGCGACGGCATAGTCGATATCTTCCTGCGAATACGCGGGCGGCGTTACGGGTTCGCTCAGCGTGTTGGTGTCAAACACGCCTTCGCCCGACGCGGGCGCGTTTTCAAGCGGCTGGTCCCCCGCCGGAACGAACATTTCTCTGTGCGCCGCAGGATCGTTTTGCAGCGTCGGTTCCGTTTCGGTGGAATTGGTCACGCGGCCCATCATCAAGTTGGAACACGCGGCCGGATTAACGATAAAATAAATACTTAAAATAATAAAAACCAAAATGGCGGCTTTGAGTAAAATCTTCAGCACGGTTTGGCCTCCTGATATTCTATAGAATACAATATTTTCCCCAATTTATTCAGCTTTTTTTTGCGCGGACGAGGCTTCCGCTCCGGCGCGCTGTAAATCCTGTACGCTTTTGACAAATTGCGGATTGGTTAAAATCTGCTGGACCGTTTTGGCAAAATCCGGGTTTTGCATGTGCTTGCTTACGACCGAGCTGATTTCGGGATTGGCCTGCAAAAGCTGTTGCAAATCCCCACCGGAAAGCGCGCTTAAATCCACCGCCCGGCCCGATGAAGCGGCTGCCAGCTCGCGGTTAAACGAGCGGAGGTTTTCATCGTCTTTGTAATCTTCCAAAATCGAAGCGATGGTATCCTGCGCCTGGCGGACTTCCTGCTCCGGAGCCAGAGGGGCGTCCTCCAAAAATACGTCCTGATGGGCGGACGCGTCAAACCGTACAGGGAAAGGCATTACTTCCGCCTGCGGCGCGGCTAAAGACACCGGCACATTTTGAAACGAAAACGCACCCTGTTCGGCGATACGTTCTTCTTCCCACTGCGCCGTTTTGCGCTGATAGAGCTGATAACCGCGAACCGCGCCCATAAAAATGAGCGCGGCCGCCATAATTGCTATCAAAGTATAACTTAATTTGGACATTACAAATCCGATTCCAGCATTTCCACGTCAAACACTAAAACGGAGTTCGCCGGGATTTGGCCCACCGGGCGGCTGCCGTACGCCGTTTCGGCCGGGCAGACCACTTTGGCGCGTGCGCCGGGTTTCATTTGCTGCATGGCTTTGGTCCAGCAGGGAATAACATCGGTCAGTTTGGTCTGGAACGCTTCGCCGCGATCGCGGGAGCTGTCGAACTTTTCGCCGTTAATCAGCGTGCCCGTGTAATGCACTTTTACGGTGCCGTCGGCCTTGGGCTGTTTGCCTTTGCCGGGACGGGAAAGTTTAATGAGCGTACCGTTATCAAGTTCTTTTACCCCTTTCTCTTTTTTAAAGCTAGCCAGGTATTCCTGCTGTTCGGCCGCGTATTTGGCGGAAATGGTTTGCGCGTCCCGTTCGTATTTTTCGATAATCTGCGGTTTGTATTTTTCTACGTCCGTCTGCGCTTTTTTGTTAAGCAGGCTGTCGCGCATGCCCTGGGACAAGGCCTTATAATCGTCTTCGTTATCAAGCACCAGCTGGCGTTTTAAATTATCTCCCAACAAAAAACCCAGCGAATACAACATTTTGTTGCGTTCGGCCAGTTCCTCCGCGCTCAGCTGCGGCTGCGCCGCCGGAGCGGAAGTTTCCTGCGCGCTAAGCAACGCGGGTGCCAACAACACGGCTAAAAGAATCAGTTTTTTCATGTATTATCTCCTATCTCGTTTTTAAATAAGTTTCCAGGCGTTGGGTGATTTGCTTGGCGGCCTGTTCGCCGGCGGCCTGCATACTGCGGCGCATAGAATCGGCCGCGCGCGACGTACCCGCCCGTTCATGCACGTTAAAACGCGCAAACGTAACGTTACGCTGGGCATCCACCAGGCTGACGGCTGCCCCGCTGGAACACCAAATCAGACCTTCTACTTTCTTAGAATTGTACCCGTCCGTTTCCGTAACCACTTTAACCAAAATCACTTGGTCCGGGTCCGCAATATCGGCCACGCCAAGGCCCATTTGGTTTAAGGCGTCCACCACATACGTCACAAAAACTTCGCTCTGCACGCCTTCCACATCCACCGCCACCAAAACGGCGGCCAGTTTTTCTTTAAGCGCATTTTTGTACGGAAGGAAGTTCGCCGGTTCAAAACTTTCGCGGTCGGCGGATAAAAACTGGTACAAATCGTCCAGCGCCTGACGGCGAAGCACTACCGGCTGCATTTTGTAAGCGATTTTTAAGTCCGCCATCGGGTCCGCCGGAGAAGCAAACTGCGCGGATAACCCGGCCAGTTTTAAATCGGCCTGTTTTAAAAGAGGTTCCAACACTTTGCGCGCATTGGCGCGCGGCAAAACGGCTAACGCGTAATAATGTTTGGAAGAAGCGTCCGCGTCGCGCCACACTTTATCGACGGAAGCGTTTGCCATTAAATCCGGCACCACGCCCTGTTCCGCCGCGTCCGGCGCGTTTTGCATCATCTCCCGGCGCATATTGGTAAGCGCGTTTTGGGAGGCTTCTTCTTTCGTCATCCCTTCGCCCGCCACCACATAGTATTTGGCGGTATCGTATTTAGCCGTCTGATACGACACGGTGTTTTTATTAAGCCCCGAACACGCACATAACCCCACGGAGGCTAAAAAGGCCAGTAACAGTTTTTTCATATACCCTCTCTTAATAAGCGGTACGGACGTGCAAAAATACGCGTCCGCCGCGTTGTACGCGTACGTTTTCAAATACGCGTTCTCCTACTATATTACCATATCCGTCACGCAATAACAGCCGGATGTTTTGCTCCCCCGGCGGCACAAAAGCGCGCGCCATGCGCACTTCGGCCGGGAGCGTAAACCACTGGCGCGTATCGGCCTTTTCCACCGCCGCGCCCAATGCGCTGACGAACATGCCCGCCAGTTCGCCTACGGTATCATCCTTGGCGGCCTGGGCGGCCGCGTGGCGTGCCTGCACGGCGGCGGCTTCTTTCACCACCGCGCGCGTGGCCGTGCGGAATAAAATACCCGGCATTTTTTCTTCCAAATCCAGCTTGGCGGCGGCGGCAAAATCGGCCACTTTTTGCGTATAAAAAGTTTGTCCGCCCGCTTCCAGCGCCGATATCGCCACCCGGTACGGCTGCCGCTCGAAAGACGGGAAAGACAGCGTCACCGCGTTCCCGGCAAGCCCGGCGTATACGGCGTTTTGCACTTCGGGAGAAACATTTTCCCCTTCCTGCGCCGTGGAAGCCAGCAAAACGGCGCGGTCCCACGCCACCTGAAGCGTATCACTTTTTTTAAGAGGCATCAGCCCGTTTGAATGAATAACGATAATCTCCCCCAGCCGCGCGGCGTTGGCCGGAACCGGGAAATCCGGCGATGACACGCGCAGAGCCGCCCCCAACCGGGCATATGCGTTGAACGCATTGGTGCGCGCAATGCGCGCATCCGACAGTTGGCCGACGGATTCAAACACCAGGCTTGCAAAGTATTGCACGAAAGGGTCATCGTTATACCCTTTCTTTTTTTCCGCGCGCAGGTGGTCCAAAAAGAAAACGGCGCGGCGCGCTTCCACCGCGGCGGAGGAAACGTCACCCGTCTGCAAAAAATTAAGTGCGCGGTAATAGTAAGTAAGGGCTTGCTCATAGGCGGGGGCGTAATAGGGGGTGGTTAAATCGTTAATCAAAAAACGGCCGAGAGAAGCCGAAACGCTTTTAGCGTACAATTCGTCAATATTAGCTTGGCCGGCGGCAAACAGTTGGTCGCTTTGGGAAGCGTCACCCGCGTCGTGCAACAGGACGGCGCGGTCCAAATAAAAAAGAGTGGCGTCTTTACGTGAGTAAAGTTTATTTTTTTTGGATACAACCCGCTGTTCCGCCTCGTTAAATTTTCCGGCGGCGATTAACGAGTTTACTTCTTTTTTATAACGCAAAGAAGGCGCCGCACACGCGGAGCAAAAAAGTACCAGCCCCAGTAAACATATGCGCGCCTTCTTCATATATAAAAAACCTACCAAGCGGTTTTGCTTCTTTTGACGTATTTTTTAATTTGTTTCTGGCCGTTCCAGACAATTTGGTTCGTTTCGATGTTGATAAGTTTCAGGTTGACCTGGTAAAACACAAGCGCTTTGGAACCGGCTTTGTCCACCACGGAATTGAGTACGCCGCTTAACATGTAATCCGCACCCACTTCTTTGCCAAACGCCTTGCGCGTGGCTTCGGAGGCAAATTCGTCCTGTTCCAACCGTTCGGTGCGGATTTCGCCGCGTTCGGACGAAGAAGCCACAAAATCCACCTTAGCGGAATTGATAAGTGCGCGCTGCATTTCTTCAATAAATACGGCGGTGTTGATGTGCTCCATGGTGTTGTTGGTTACGGTGCCGACGATGACCGTCGGTTCTTTACCGTAACGGGTGGTAAATTTGGAATACCAGCCGCTTTGCAGGCAGTCGGTAATCATTTCCTGCGCCACCATTTGCGCGTCGGTATCGTTCCAGCCGCCGCCCACGTCTTTTACCAAGTTGGTCTCCACGCGTTTAACGCTGGGAGAACAGGCAAACAAAAACGGCAATACAAGTAACCCCGCCAATGCTTTTTTCATAATGTCAGCTCCTAATTAATAATTTATTTTATCCTATCAAATTTTAATGGGAAACGAAGCGTTAATTCCTTCGCAAATGTGACGCCCGGCATCGGAATCGCCCGCGTGCGCGCAGTCCACACGGCCTTCGTCCAGATAGAACTCCAGCCATTTGGGAAAGCGCACATGGGACGCTTTCAGCACGCCCCCTTCCTGCGTAAATAAATACTCCCCGCACAAAAGTGCTTTGCCCGCTTCCTGCAACGTGCAGTAAGCCAGTTCTTCCGGCAAATCCAAACGGGAAAAATCCTGCGTATACGTTCCATGCGCCTGTTTATAAGCGGCCTGGGCAAACGCCAGCGCGCCGCCGCGGTTGAGCGCGGTGCGGCCTTCGGAAATATTTTTGTGTTTTTGGTACTGGGGCAACCCCAAGGCAAGGCCAAAGCCGAACAAAATAATTAAAGCGAACATAAACGTGTGCATGGAACCGCGTTTGGAAAGAAGCATAGATTCTCCTTACAAGTAATTTTTTATATTGTAGCAAAACCCGTCAATGATAAGGGAACAAACCCGGGTGAACGCGCCGCCGCCGCGTCATATACACCAGTTTCGCCCGGCGGTACGTTTTTTTAATAACCGGGGCTAAAATAATCAAACACACCGCGCTGATAATCAACCCCAACCCGCACGCCAGACTGTGTGTAAAAGGTTCACCGAATACAAATACGCCAATCAGCATGGCGGTAACAGGCTCAAACGCACCGAGCACGGCGGAAAAAGTGGAACCAATACTTTTAATTGCATACACCAAAGACCAGTTGGAAACCACCGTGGGCACCAACGCAAGCAAGAATAAATTGACACCCGCCGCAACGCCGGAAACCGGCTGTAATCCGCCATTAAAAAGCGCAAAAAAGAAAAACGTCAGCGCATCAAACAAAAATACATAAAACGTCAGTTTCCACGCACCCATATTTTTTACGCAGGACTGGTTAACTCCCACGATATATAACGCGTAAGACAAGGCAGAACCCACTTCAATCAGTACGCCTTTTAACTGTACGCCCTGCGCCGCCCCCGCGCCGGATAAAAGCGCCACGCCCGCCAAAGCGAGCAGAATGGCGGAAAAAGTAAGAAAAGAAAATTTTTCACCGAAGAACAACACCATTAAGAGCGCCACAAAAACGGGATACAGGAAAATAATGGTGGTGGCCACCCCGCTGGGGAGATAATTATACCCCCAG